>NZ_CALMQR010000103.1:0-68952 GCF_937871995.1 uncultured Citricoccus sp.
GCCCGGCCAGCGGGGTGGACGCGGGCAGGCCGGCGGACTCCATCTGCTCCACCGTCATGGCGTGCGCCGCGTGGGCCGCGACCCGGCGCTGGCGGGCCGGGGTGCCGCCGTCACGCAGGAGGCGTTCCACGGAGGCCAGCTCCGCGGCGCACCCCAGCCGTTCGGCCACCGGGGCCAGGCGCTCCAACTCGGCGCGCAGGTGCTCGGTCACCAGCATCTCGTCCCCGGCGGCGTTGAGGATGATGATGGCGTCCAGCCCGTAGCGGGCGGCGCGCCACTTGTTCTCCTGCACGTGCCACGGGGCCATGGTGGGGGCGGTGCCGCCGGGCGGACCACCGAACGGGGCGGAATGGTGATGGCATTGGAGCTCATGGTCGGGTCTAACGGTGGGCGATGCCGTGGTGACCCCCCAAAGCGGCAAAGCCACTGTAGGCCCGCCCCGCCGGCCAAGCCGGGGCTTCGGCGAGGTCTCGTGACGCCGGATGACGCCATCGGTGCTGCACCGGATGGGAGGCGCCCGGTTGTGACCTGACATGACGGTTCGTGCCGTCTTAATGGCCACCCGGGGATGTCCGCGACCACACTCGACCTGCCGATCTCGCCGCGAGATGCCAGCTCCCGACGAATCCTGGTTCGGTGAAGGACTCTTTGCGAAGGACGTTCCATGACTACTCAACCCAGTCCCGCACCGTCTGGGGTATCCCGCCCGGGGCGGTCGGTCGCGTTCTTTGTGCTCGCGGCCGGATTCGTCGCGGCGCTGTTGCCGGTCTTCCACTGGTCCCTGGGCGCCGCGGCGACCGCGATGACCTACCTGATCGGCACGGCCGCGCTCATCACCGTGGGCATCATCGCCGTCTACCTCAGCGGGCGCACCGCCGAGGGGACCGTTGAAGCGGAAGGGGCCGGCCAGTGAACATGCTCATCGGTTACGGGGCCATCGCGCTGTTTTTGGCAGTGGTCGTGGTCGTGCTGGAACGCACCCGCGTCCGCTCGTCCGGTTTCAGCGACTACACCACCGGGGGCCGCTCGTTCGGCCCGTGGTTCCAGACGATGTCCTTCCTCAACACCTGGCTGGCCGGGTCCGTGTTTATCTCCTTCGCCGGGATGGTCGCCGGTGGCGGCATCATCGGTTACTACCTGGTGTTCTACTCACTGCTGGCCCTGGCGTTGATGTTCTTTATGGCCAAGCCCGTCCACGTCTGGGGCAAGCGGTTCGACCTGCGGACCCAGGCCGAACTGCTCGGCTTCCGCTACAACTCCCGCGCCGTGCGCCGCACCGCCGGGCTGATCGCCCTGGTGGCCGCGTTCCCGTGGATCGTGCTGGGCATGCAGTCATTGGGCCTGGTGTTCGTGCACTTGGGTTTCGGGGCGACCCCGGCCGTCGTGGCGATCATCCTGAGCATCCTGGTGCTGTCCTTCCGTCAGATCTGGACGGTGCGGATGGGCATGCGTGGGGTCGTCATCTCGGACATGGTCCAGGGCATCGTGGCCTACGGGGTTGGACTGGTGGTCATTGTCGGCCTGCTGGTGTACCTGCTGGTCCATGGCTATGGGTTCGACGCCGTGCCGGAGGGTTACTACCTGCTGCCGGGCCCGGGCAGCGAGGCCGGCCCGCTGTACTTCTTCTCGCTGGTGTTCGTGGGTGCGATCGGGGGTTGGTGCTGGCCGGACGTGTTCGTGCGCCTGTTCACCGCGCGCAGCACCGCGGCCATCCAGAAATCCACGGTGTTGTCCGCGCCGATCCTGATGGCGTTCTCCACGGGCCTGTGCACCGTGGCGCTGCTGGCCGCGTCCTTCCCCGGCGTGGCCGAGGACCCGAACTCGGTGTGGTTCACCGTCGCGGCCGTCGGCGGTCCGGTGCTGGTGGCTCTGGCCGGGGTGATCGTGCTGGCCGCGACCATGGGAAATATCGATGCGCTCATCCAGGCCTCCAGCGCCCAGCTCTCCAATGACTTCACCCGCACGGTGCCGGACGCGCAGAGCCAGGGCGAGACCCGGATGGCAAAGATCGGCACCGTCATCATCACCGTGGCCGCAGCCGTCTGCGCGCTGATCTGGCTCGAGGCCCCGGCCCTATACATGCTGGCCATCGTCTCCTACGCCGGGATCGTGCAGTTGGGCCCGACCCTGTACTTCGGGTTGTTCTGGAAGCGCGGCAACGCCGTGGCCGCCGTGGCCTCGATGCTGGCCGGCATCGGCACGGCCGGGGTACTGCAGGTCATCTACCCGACCTCCGTGCCCTGGCTCGGTGGGGTGACCTCCGGCGTCGCCGGGCTGCTGGTCAACACCGCGGTGTACATCGCGTGCGCCTACCTGGTTCCGACCGGCACCGAGGAACGACGCCGGGTCGACGCGTTGTTCGCGCCGCTGGCCACCGCCGCCCACCGGCAGGCTCAGGATGTCGAACCAGTGCCCGGCCAGGAACTGGATCCCGTGCGTTCCTAACCTCTGGCTCATTGCGGCTCCCAACAAGACCGCATACGCCCCCGGCGCCTTGTGGGCCAAGATGTTCGGCGTCGACCGGCCGAACGAACGCCACCCCGCTACACGCTATCGCGGAGCGTTTGCCGAACCCGTGGAGGACCTCGCCAAGTTGAGTCCCGCATAGTGGTGTAACGCCCGGTGGTCGGGCACGTCGTCTCAGAGGTGGACGCGGCCACCGTGTGATCCTTCGAGTGAACCTCTCACAGCACCCTCGAGTGGACACCGACACCGCCCTCACCCTCGGCCTCAGCGCCTGACCCCGTGAAGGATCAGACCACTACACCACCACAAGGGGCTTGACCCCGGGATCGAACAGGTTCACTTGGATGTCTCTGTGATCTCGCGTTTTCAATTTCGGCACGAGCATTGACCCTTGATGTTGTGGTGGCTGATGGGGCTTGCATTTCTATAGCAGTGGTCTTTGCCCGTGACTTCGACCAGCCGGGAGCAATCGAGATGATCGCGGCATGACGGCGATCCGTCTTAAACGCCAATGGAGGAGGGGCATACTGGTCAGCCGGCTGAGCCTGTTCGGGTCTTGGCTAGGTTAAAGTTCCTGGCGCAGCGACGTGCTTGCGCTCGAAGACGGCCCGGCGTCCCAACTGGTCCATCTCAGGCAAGCAGGTGCTTGGTGAAGGCCAGGTGCGTGATGGACTCCGGGTCGGCGTCCAGGTCGAAGCCGGCTTGGTATCCGGTGGCCAGGTACAAGTGTTTTGCCTCGGGCTGTCGGGGGCCGGTGGTCAGGTATAGCCTCCGGTAGCCGTTGCGGATCGCCTCTGCTTCCAGGTGGGTGAGGACGAATCGGGCCAGGCCCCGCCGGCGATGCTCCTGGTGGGTCCAGATTCGCTTCAGCTCCGCGGTGTGCCGGTCATATTGTCGGTAGGCCCCACCGGCCACTGACTGCCCGCGCTCCTGGACGATGAGCAGCGCGCCGTGCGGGGCTGCGAACTCCTCGGCTGGGTAGCGGCGCATTTCCTCGCTGGCCCCGCCGTACATCGAACCGTAGCGGGTGTCGTACTCGATCGTCAGTCCCTCGATCAGCGGGGTGACGCGCGGGTCGTCCATGGGCAACCGCAGAACGATCCACTCCGCGACGTCGGCGGGGCCGATGCGCGCGGCCGCGGTCGGGTGGCCCGGGGAGACGGGCACCACGTCTGGTGGCGGACCGGGGGACAACGAGGTCGCCGGCTGGGGCGAGACCGGGGCGGTGGGGTGGTTCATGGCATCATCCGACACTGCTGTGGGCCATGGCGATGCGGGCGATCATCTCATCCTCGGGAAGGTCCGGCACCTCGAGGGCATCTTCGGTCGAAGGCCGTTCCGGTTCCCCGGCCAGGGCGGTCAGGATGGTGCGGGCCAGGGCGTCCGTGTCCCGGAAGGGTGCGGCGTTGCTCCGCGGCCGGGCGAAGGCGCCTTGCCCCCAGCCGGTGGTGCCGGCGCCGACCGCGAACAACCGGTCGGCCGGCACCTGGCCGGAGGTCACGACCCGTTGGTCTGGGTCGACCAGCATCTTGCCGGAGCCTGCCGGGTCCTCGACCGCGATCCCGTCGGCCTTGAGCTGCCGGAGCAGGGGTTCAGTGGCCGTGGTCAGGGTCGCTGCCGGCAGCCGCGCCTCGACGAGCGCACGAGCACTGATCCTGACGGGGGACTGGGAGGAGGCAGCGGTGAAGACCCCGCGCTGCTCGTCGGTGCCCACTTCCAGGCCCGGCCCGAGGAACCGCACCAGGCCGGTCTCGTGCAGGGCGAGCAGTTCGCGCAGGCGGTGGGCCGGTGGCCCGGAGTCCACGAAGCTGAAGAAGCCGTGCCACCATCCGGAGACGATGCTGCGTGATTCCGGGGTCAAGGCCCCCAGCGGCAGCACTCGGCCGAGTTCCATGTAGACGCCGAGCACGCCGAGGAACAGTCCCAGGGTCTCTGAGTTCTGGCCACTGTCGCGCAGGTCCAGGTCCCGGGAGATGTATCCGGTGATGGCGCGCTGGACCTCGTCCATCCCGGAGAACTGCCGGTCGTGGAACGGCCGGTTCACGTCCTCGAATTCCAGGCGGTCCGCATGGTCTGGGACGGCGCCGGCGACCAGGGCGCGGCGGGAATCGGAGTACCAGTCCGTGGCCGCGAACCGTTCGGAGAAATCCGTCCACGGGAGGCGGACGCGCTCCGGGTGGCCGGTGACCAGTTCACGGTAGTAGGCGTAGGCCATGTCCTTGGCCATGAGCGGCCAGAGGTGTGTGGCGAAGTCGAGCAGACCGTGCTCGTCGCGCAGGGCGTCCACCGCTGCCCGGGTCAGGAACCGCGGCGGTTCTGCGGGCAGACCCTTCAGTCCGCCGCGGATCTTGGAGTGGTAGGGCACGCCGCGGCGGGAGCCCACCCAGAGCCGCGGTTCAAGGCCCGAGGGTCGGTACAGCAACCGGCCGTCGGGCCGTTCGTGGAAGGATCCTCCGCGGCCTTCCATGACCAGCACCATCAGGTCGATGAACGCCAAGCCCATACCGGCGACGATGACATCCTCTCCCGGTTGCAGCACCGCCAGGTCGACGTCGTTGGTGTAGGCCGGCGGGACATGGACCACGCCGTGGGCGGCGTGCGCTGCAGCGAAGCAGGCGAAGCGCGCGGACTCCTCCGGCGGGGTGGACTCGGTGTGCCCGACGGCCACGACGACGGCATCGGCGCCCAGTTCGGTACCTCCGGCCAACTGGACCCGCCAGCGGTCGGTGCCCTCGCGGTGGATGCCGACCGCGGTGTCCTGGTGCACCGTGAGGCAGAGGTGATCGCCGAGGCGGGCGACCGTGCGCTGGAAGAACCATTCCAGGTACACGCTGTGGAGCCGGCGCGTCGGGAAGTCTTGCGGGCCCAGCTCCTGCAACTGGTGGCGCAGATCCTCGTCCAGGGGTGGAACGTCGGCCAACCGGCCGTCCAGCACGGCGTCGCGCCACTCGGTCAGGGACGGCCCGTCCTGCGCGGGGCCGGCGCACTCCACGGAGTCGTCCGTGAACAGGGTGACGTCCTGAGCCATGGAGTTCAGCTTGAGAAGCGGGCTCTGTTCGCGCCGCCAGATTCGCCCGGAACCGGGACTGAAGGGCTCGACCAGGTGGACGTGCACCGGCCCCGGGGCGAGCAGGGGCGCGTTGGCGGCCAGGCGTTCGAGCAGCATGGCGGCCCGCGGCCCACCACCGACCAGGACCAGGTCCCGGCCGGCGGTGCCGTATGCGGTGCCTGTCATATGTGCCATGCGGTGTCCTCCGTGATCGGTGCGGCGGCCCCCAGCGTAGAAACAGGCCGCCGGCTCGGCGAGGGCGACGGTTAAGACACGTCAAGCTGCGTCGCAATCCCGGCCCACGCGGCCGGAATGACACAGGGCGACACACAGCGCCGCGGATGCGTCGTCCGATGACCTCCGGTGACACCGGACGACGGCATCGGACGTGGATTGCGCCGCGCGTCGTCCCGGTGGATCCGCCCCGGTGCCGTTCATAGCGTGTCGGTCACACGCACCGTCGGTGGCCTTCCGACGGCCGTCAGACGCCGGAAGGGAGTCCAGCATGGCGACGACGCCGAACACCGAGGTACGGCCGGCGCCACCGGGCGCGGGGAGCAGCACCGGTCCCGCCGGCACGCCGTCGGCCGCCACACCCGGTGGCCTGGCCGACAGCGCAGCCCAGGACCATCCCGACGCCGAGCCGCGCCCCGGGGATGGGCGTCCCCCGGGCGCGGGGGCGAGGGAACCGGCGACGGACTATTCGGACTACCCGGTCCAGGCGGCCCGGCACCCGGGCCGCTGGGTCGGGACCGTGATCGTCGGACTGTTGGTGGCCGCCATCATGTGGTCGCTGTTCACCAACCCGCGCTGGGAGTGGGACGTGGTGGCCCAGTGGTTCACCGCCGAGTCGGTGATCCGCGGGCTGGGGGAGACGCTGAAGCTCACCGCGATCGCCGGCATCCTGGGCTTCGTCCTCGGGTTCCTACTCGCCTTGATGCGGTTGTCCTCCTCACCACTGTTGGCCTCGGTGTCCTGGACGTTCTCTTGGATCTTCCGCTCAACCCCGCTGCTGGTGCAGCTGCTGCTTTGGTACAACCTCGGCTACCTCTACGACAAGATCAGCCTCGGCATCCCGTTCACCGACGTCCGGTTCTTCGAGGCCAGCACCACCTCGCTGATCAGCCAGTTCGCGGCCGCCATCCTCGGCCTGACGCTGAACCAGGCCGCGTACTCGGCGGAGATCATTCGCGGTGGCATCCTGTCCGTGGACCAGGGCCAATTGGAGGCCGCGTCCGCGCTGGGCCTTCCCGCATGGCGGCGCAGCACCAGGATCGTGCTGCCCCAGGCGATGCGTTCGATCCTGCCGACGGCGTTCAACGAGATCATCGGCCTGGTGAAGGGCACTTCGGTGGTCTACGTCCTGGCCTACTCCGAGCTGTTCTACACCGTGCAGGTGATCTACAACCGCACCCAGCAGGTGCTGCCCCTGCTGCTGGTGGCGACCCTCTGGTACATCGTCATCACCTCGGTGTTGAGCGTGGCCCAGTACTACATCGAGCGGCACTACTCGAAGGGTGCCCTGCGCACCCTGCCCCTGACACCCCTGCAGAAGCTCCGGCGGTTCCTCGCCGTTCGTTCCGCGAACCTGTCCGTGACCAGAAAGGGCGACCGATGACCACCGCGTCGATTACTGAGCCCACCCGCGGCCTCATCCAGATCCGTGACGTGCACAAGTCCTTCGGTGCGAACGAGGTCCTGAGGGGCATCACCCTGACCGTGGAACCCGGTGAGGTGGTGGCCGTCCTCGGTCCGTCGGGCTCCGGGAAGTCCACCCTGCTGCGCACCATCAACCACCTGGAACGGGTCGACCGCGGCACCATTGCCGTAGACGGCGAGCTCATCGGCTACCGGCCCCGCAAGGGCAGGCTCCACGAGTTACGCGAGCATGAGGTGCTGGCCCAACGCACCCAGATCGGCATGGTCTTCCAGTCCTTCAACCTCTTCCCGCACTTGACCGCCCTGGAGAACGTCACCGAGGCGCCCATCCACGCCCAGCGCCGCGACAAGGCCTCGGTCCAGGACCGGGCCGTCGAGCTCCTGGCGCGTGTGGGGCTGGCGGACAAGATCCACGCCTACCCCCGCCAGCTCTCCGGCGGGCAGCAGCAGCGGGTCGCCATCGCCCGGGCGCTGGCCCTGGATCCGAAGATCGTGCTGTTCGACGAGCCAACCTCGGCCCTGGACCCCGAACTGGTCAACGAGGTGCTGGACGTCATCCGTGACCTGGCCGAGTCCGGGACGACCCTGGTGATCGTCACCCACGAGATGACCTTCGCCCGCGACGTGGCCGACCGCGTCGTGTTCATGGACCAGGGGGTCATCGTCGAGGAGGGAACCCCGGCCGAGATCTTCGGCGCACCCCGCCACGAACGGACTCGGGCCTTCCTCTCCAAGGTCCTCGAGCCGGCCTACGACATCTGAGCCACCGTCTCCACCCGCATCGACAGAACCAGGACTCCACCATGAACGTCACCGACCGCCGCATCGCGGCGACCCGCCCCGTCCCGCCCCGCCGCCCTTCGCCCCGCCTCGCGGTCATGGCGGCCGCCGCCGTCGGGTTGCTGGCTCTGGCCGGTTGCTCCGACCCGGTCACGGGACAGGCCGGCGCCGCGACGTCCGCGACCGAGGCCGAGGCCAGCCCCGGGGCGCTGACGGGGGCCAACGGCATCGTCTACGACGCCAGCCCTGAACAGCAGGGCCGCATCCGCGCCGAGGAGGACCCCGAGCTGGCCGCCCTCGTGCCGCAGGACATCGCCGCGGACGGCAAGCTCACGATCGGCTCCACCGGGGGTTCGGTCCCTTTGTCCTTCCACGCCACGGACGACCGGACCGTGGTCGGGACGGAGATCGACATCGCCCAGTTGGTGGCCGATAAGCTCGGGCTGGAATTGGAGCTGCAGACCACGTCGTGGGAGAACTGGCCCCTGAAGACCGAGGCGGGGGAGTACGAGGCGGTGTTCTCCAACGTCGGGATCAACGGCGAACGGGTGCAGAAGTTCGACTTCGCTCCCTACCGGGCGGCCTACATGGGCTTCGAGGCGAAGACGGAGTCCGACCTCGCGGTCGACGGGGCCGAAGACATCTCCGGCCTGAGGGTCGCCGTGGGTTCGGGCACCAACCAGGAGAAGATCCTGCTGGCCTGGAACGAGGAGCTCGAGGCGGAGGGCAAGACCCCGGCCGAGCTGCAGTACTACTCCTCGGAGGCGGACACCATCCTGGCCCTGTCCTCCGGGCGCATCGACCTGAACTTCGCCCCGTATCCGAGCACCGTCTACCGGGAGAACACCCGGGACGATCTGAAGGTTGTCGGCAAGGTCAACGCCGGCTGGCCCTCCGAGACCCTCGTCGCGGCCACGACCCTGCGCGGCAGCGGCCTGGCCGAACCGATCAGCGCGGCCATCGACTCCGCCATCGAGGACGGCAGCTACGCCGAGGTCCTGGACCGCTGGGGATTGGGCGAAGAGGCCGTGCCAGAGTCCGAGGTTGTCACCGCCGAGACCTTCCAGGCTTCCTGATGCGATTCCAGGTCCTGGACATCATCCCGCACCAGCGCAACCCCCTCACCGGACAGATGGTCTCCACCGCCGAACGGCTCGAGCAGGTCATCGAGACCGCCCTCCGGGCCGAGGCGCTAGGTTATGAAGCTTTCGCGGTGGGCGAGCGGCACGCGGGGGAGTTCATCTCTTCCTCCCCGACCACGGTGCTGGCGGCCATCGCGGCGGCGACCTCCAGCATCCGCCTGCAGTCGGGGGTGACCGTGCTGTCGGTGCTGGACCCGGTGCGGGTCGCCGAGGACTACGCCACCATCGACCAGCTCTCCCGGGGCCGGCTGGAGTTGACCATCGGCAAGGGCAACGAGGTGCTGCAGTACCCGCTGTTCGGCCTGGACCTGGACGACCAGTGGGACCTGTTGGCCGAGAAGTACGCGCTGCTGCGCCGGCTCTGGGATGAGGAGGACGTCACCTGGTCCGGCCGGTTCCGCGCCCCGCTGACCGAGCCCACCACGACGACGCCACGCCCCTTCGCGGGGACCCCGCGGGTCTGGCACGGTTCGGCGACGTCCCTGGCCTCGGCGGAGCTGGCCGGCCGGTGGGGGGACCCGTTGTTCACCGCGAACGCCATCCAGCCCCGGGAGAACTATCGGGTGCTGATCGAGCACTACGTGCGCAGCTACGACGAGGCCGGCCACGATCCGCGGCACCGGTACATCGGCTCCGGGTCCGGGGCAGGCGGGGTGTTCATCGCGGACACCACGTCCGAGGCCAAGCGCCGCTTCGGCCCGGTCTACGAGGCGCTGACGGCCAGCCGGGACGTGCCGGGCAACAACACGCCCTTCCGGGACATCGACCATGCCGTCTCGCACGGCCCGGCGCTGGTGGGCAGCCCCGAGGACGTGGCCCGGAAGATCCTGGACTACCACGTGGCGTACGGACACGACCTGCAGTCCATCTCCCTGCCGACGACGTTGCCCTTCGCCGATCAGCTGGAGGTCCTCGAGCGTTTCGCCACCGAGGTCATCCCGCTCGTGCGGGACGCGGCGCCCACCACCCTGTGGGGTCCGGAGGATCCCTACG
The DNA here is from genome assembly GCF_937871995.1 of uncultured Citricoccus sp. Lineage (NCBI taxonomy): Bacteria > Bacillati > Actinomycetota > Actinomycetes > Micrococcales > Micrococcaceae > Citricoccus > uncultured Citricoccus sp. The sequence continues at coordinate 10,090 of NZ_CALMQR010000103.1, forward strand.
GCGCCAGGACCGAGGGCGTGGCACCGACCAGCACGGCCCATCCCGGCCCATCGACCAGCACTGATCACCCGGTGGAACCCGTGCCCGCCGGATGGAGGACACCATGACCCGCAGCACCCGATTCACCAATAACACCCCACCCCGCGGTGGTCGCGGCATCCTGGCCCTGGAGGTCGACGGTGACGGCGCCCACCCGGCCGCGTGGCGCGTCACCGGCCGGGACCCCGCGGAGGTCCTGACCGGGCCGCGTACCGTGCGCGTGGTCCAGGACGCCGAGATCGCCGGCTTCCACGCCGTGACCTTCGACGACGGCCGGCTGGCTCCCACGCACGGCCCAGCCGCGCGTCTGGATGCGGTGCAGCGAGCGGCCCACGCCGCGCCGGCGACCCGGGCGATCGGCCTGGTCCCGGTCGTGGACGCCGTCTACACCGAACCGTTCCACGTGGCCACCCAACTGGCGTCCCTGGACTACGTCTCCTCAGGCCGGGCCGGGTGGATCGTATCCGCCCGCGGGTTGGCCAAGGAGGGGTCCGCCGTCGGGAGGGATGCGCTGCCAGAAGCGGAGTTGGGTGGTGAGGCGGCAGACGTCGTGGCCGCGAACCGCCGACTCTGGGACACGTGGGAGGACGACGCGGTCATCCGGGACCGGTGCACCGGGCGGTACATCGACCGGGACAAGGTCCACTACGCCGACGTGCAGGCAAAGCGGTTCTCGGTGAAGGGCCCGTCGATCATCCCGCGTCCACTGCAGGGCCAGCTGCCCGTATGGGCGCCGACACAGTTCCTGGACCGCTCCGGGGTCGGCGACGGCCTGCGCTTGGACGCCGTCCACGGGGCCGACGCCGTGCTGGTCTCCGCCGCCGACCCCGAGGCCCTGTTGTCCGCGGCGACCGCCCGGTCCGCTGGAGGCCTGGACGCAGACACGGTCGTGGCGGAACTGACGGTGGTGCTCGACGCGCGGGGGCAGAGCGGCGCGGCCCGTTGGGCCGAGCTCGAGGCGTGGGAGGCCGCCACCGGTGGCCCGGCACTGTTCGCTGGGACCGCTACGGAACTGACCGACTACCTCGCCGAACTGTTCACCGTAGCCGGCGGGGTGCGAATCCACCCGGCGGTCCTGGACGTCGATGCCGCCGAGCTGGGGCACCTGGTGCTTCCGGAACTGCGCCGGGCCGGGCTGCTGGCCCCCGTGGGGCCCGGCCGCACCTTCCGTCAGACCCTGGGCCTGGCCCGCCCGGCGAGCCGCTTTGCCACCGCCTGACGGGCCGAGCGCCCGACCGCCTGAACGGCCCGACGAGACCGGACGTCCGAGAAGACCAGGAGACCTTCAGATGTCAGACCACAATGCATCCACCACCCCCAGTCGGCCGAGGCACCAACTCCAGTTCGGTGTCTTCTTCCAGGGGGTGAACTCCTCCACTGTCTGGAACGTCCCCGAGGCCGGTTCGCAAACGGATTTCGAGTCCTTCCGGCGCTTGGCCCAGACCGCCGAGCAGGGCCTGTTCGCCGCCTTCTTCCTCGGGGAGGGACTGCGGCTGCGCGAACACCTGGGCCACCTGCACGACCTCGATGTGGTCGGCCGGCCCGACGCCCAGACCATGCTCGCGGCCCTGGCGCAGGTCACCACGAAGATTGGGCTGGTGGCCACGCAGAACACCACCTACAACGACCCGGCGGATTTGGCTCACCGGTTGCACTCCCTGGACCTCATTTCCGGGGGGAGGGCGGCCTGGAACATCGTCACCACGGACAACGCCTGGACCGGGGCAAACTTCCGCCGCGGTGGCTACCTGGACCACGCCGACCGGTACACCCACGCCGAGGCCTTCGTGCGCACCGCCAAGCGCATCTGGGCCTCCTGGGGCGCGAAGGCCATCGCTGCCGACGGCACGGCACCGCAGTGGCTGGACACGGACGGGATCGAACCGGTCCATCACGAGGGCCAGCACTACACGGTGGACTACACCTCCCGACTGCCGCGCAGCCCCCAGGGCCGGCCGGTGCTCTTCCAAGCGGGTGACTCACCCACCGGCCGGGACTTCGCCGCCCGCCAGGCCGATGTCATCTTCTCAGCCCACAACGCCCTCGACGATGCCCTGGCCTTCCGGAGGGACATCACCGAGCGCACCGTGAGGGCCGGGCGGCCGGCCGGCGCGGTGAAGATCATGCCCGGCACCGAGTTCGTACTCGCCCCGACCGTCCGGGAGGCGCAGGAGAAGCTGGAGTGGGTACGCAGTCATCAGGTCGGCCCGCAGCAGGCGATCGCCTACCTCGAGCAGTTCTGGGGCCGGCCCCTGGACGGGGTCGATCCCGAGGGCCCGTTGCCGGAGATTGCCCCGGCCGTGGATGAGACCGACGTGACCCGGGGCAGCGGATTTCAGGGCGCGAAGGCCGCAGAGCTGACCGGCGCGTGGCGGCGTGAGGCCGCGGAGAAGGGCCAGAACATCCTGCAGTTCGTCCGTGAACGTTCCTCCCGGGGTGCCGCCCGGACGTTCTCCGGCTCTTACGCCGAGGTGGCCGACCGGTTGGCCGAGTACGCCCGGCTCGGTGCCGTGGACGGGTTCAACATCACCCCGTGGCTGATCCCCTCCGGGCTCGACGACATCGTCAACCACCTTGTCCCCGCACTGCAGGACCGAGGTGTGTACCCGACCGAGTACGCCGGGGACACCCTGCGCGAGCACCTGGGCCTGGACTGGCCCGAGGGCGAGGGCTCTGACGCAGGAGCTGCGGACGGCACGGGCGACTCGTGCGCCGCCATCGGGACCCGCGCAGCCCACCGAGACCACGACACCGGCCGGCCGGCCTTGCCGGCCACCACCTGAGAGGACCCCCAGCATGACCACCACCCTCCGCACCGTCCCGCGGCCCCGGAACCGCCACCGGAGTCTCACCGCGCTCACCGCCACCGGGCTGGCCGCACTGCTCGGGTTGACCGCCTGCTCCGATCCCGGTAGCAGCGCCGCCACCGGTGCCGCCGAGGTCGATATCGGCAGCGGCACCACGGTGGACCTGTCCCCGGACCGCGAACGCCCCGGGGCCACGGCGTCCGAGGAGGCGGCTGCCTTGGTCCCGGAAGCGGTGTCCGCCGATGGCAGGCTCACCGTCGCCACCGTCCCCTACTCGGCTCCGCTCTCGGTCTACGCCACGGACAATGCGACGCCCGTCGGCAGCGATCCGGACATCGCCTCCGCCCTCGCCGACTCCCTCGGCTTGGAGCTGGAGCTAGTCCCCGTCGCCTGGGAGGACTGGCCCCTGGGCCTGGAGTCCGGCAAGTACGAGGCCGTCATCTCCAACGTCACGGTGACGGACGAGCGCAAGCAGAAGTACGACATGGCCAGTTACCGCGAGGACAAGCTCGGGTTCTACGTAACCTCGGACTCGGACATCCAACAGATCACCGAGGCGAAGGACGTGGCGGGTCTGAGGGTCATCGTGGGGTCCGGCACCAACCAGGAGAAAGTTCTGATGGCGTGGGATCGGCAGAACCGAAAGGCCGGACTGGATCCGGTGGACCTGCAGTACTACGAGGACGACTCCGCCGCCGGCCTCGCGCTGCAGGCCGGCCGGGCCGACGCCACCTTCGGTCCCAACTCGACCGGTGCCTACAAGGCCGCCCAGACGGGACAGACCCGGCTGGTCGGACTGGTGGCCGGCGGCTGGCCCGACACTGCGCACATCTCGGTGGCCGTGCAGAAGGGCACGGGGCTGGGTGAGGCCGCCCAGTCAGGACTGGACCACTTGATTGAAACCGGAGTGTACGGGCAGATCCTCCAGCAGTGGGGTCTGGCCGAGGAGGGAATCGACGCCTCCGCGCTGAACCCACCCGGACTGAAGGACTGAGCGGCCGGTGGGCGGACCGGCCGACACCTCCCGGCCCCGTCACAACCTGTCACAAACCCGGTCCCGACGCCGGCCGCAGCGGCCGACGCGACCGTCCGGCCCGAAGATGTCCCGACGTGCGGTTTTGTGACGCACCTGCCCGCCCGCCGCTGGACTCCCACCGGGTCCATCGAGTGGGATTGGCCCACCACACCATCCAGAGCGGCCGAGAGATCTGGCTCGACGACGCCGCAGCAACCAGCCAACCGACCCGGGACACCGGGACCGGCCGGCACGGTGCTACCGCCAGGATCGATGGAGGATCAAATGAATCATCACGCCACGGAACAGATCCACGCCGGCTACGAGCCCGAGGCCCCCTACTGGCCGGTGGCCGTGCCCATCCACCAGACGGCGGCCTACCGCTTCCCGGACCACGCCACGGCCGCCTCGATGTTCCGGCTGGAGACCCCGGGCTTCACCTACAGCCGCACGGGCAACCCGACCGTGGCCGTGTTCGAGAACCGGCTGGCGGCCCTGGAGGGCGGGATCGGGGCCATCGGCACCGCGACCGGCCAGGCCGCCGTCGCCCTGTCCCTGCTGACCCTGCTCCACGCCGGCAAGCACCTGGTCGCCTCCAGTCAGCTCTACGGCGGGACGGTGGACCTGCTGACGGACACCTTCGCCGACTTCGGCATTGAGGTCACGTTCGCCGACCCCGCGGACCCGGTGGCGTGGGCCGCGGCGATCCGGCCGGACACCCGCGCGTTCTTCCTCGAGGCCATCACCAACCCGCTGGCCACCCTGCCGGACCTGCCGGCGCTGGCGGACATCGCCCACGGCGCCGGCGTGCCGGTGATCGTGGACAGCACGCTGGCCACGCCGGCCCTGTACCGGCCACTGGAGCACGGCGCTGACGTGGTGGTGCACTCGGCCACGAAGTTCCTCGGCGGGCACGGCACGGTGCTCGGTGGGGCGATCGTGGACGGGGGGACCTTCGACTACGGCGCGGCCCCGGAACGGTGGCCACAACTGGCCCGGCCCAAGGCTCGCTACGGCGGGCAGACGCTCGTCGACCGGCACGGCCGCGGCGCGTACCTCGCGCTGGCCCGCAGCAAGTTCCTGCACGACCTCGGCCCGACCCTCGCCCCGGCCAGCGCCGCGCAGTTCATCCAGGGCCTGGAGACCCTCGAGGTCCGCATCGCCCGGCACGGGACCACCGCCCTCACGGTGGCCGAGCACCTGGCCGGGCACCCCGCCGTCGGGCGCGTCCACCACCCGGGGATCCCCGGGCACCCCAGTGCCGCCCTCGCCGCGCGGGACTTCCCGCACGGCACCGGCTCGGTGTTCTCCTTCGACCTGGCGGCCGGACCGGAGGCCGTGGGCCCGTTCATCGACGCGCTGGAGCTGTTCCAGCTCGTGGCCAACGTGGGCGACGTGCGCTCGTTGGTCTGTCATCCCGCCACCATGACCCACTGTCGCCTCGCCCCGGACCGCCGCGAGGCCGCGGGGATCGGCGAGACCACGATCCGGCTGTCCATCGGACTGGAGTGTCCGCAGGACCTGGTCGCGGACCTCGACCGCGCGCTGGCCACCGTGCCGGTCTCGGTACCGGCCACCGTGCCGACCTCCGCCCTGGCCGGGGAGGTGCGCTGAGATGACCCTCCTGAACGACGCCGCGCTGGCCACCGCGCAGGACACCCGCCGGGGCTTCAACACGACGGCGGTGCACGCCGGCCAGGAGCCGGACCCGCTGACCGGGGCGGTCGTGCCGCCGATCTACCAGACCAGCACCTTCGTCCAGGACGGCATCAACCTGCTGCGCGGCGGCCACGAGTACAGCCGCGGGTCCAACCCCACGCGCAACGGCTTCGAGACCCAACTGGCCGCCCTGGAGCACGGGAGCCGGGCGTTCGCGTTCGCCTCCGGGCTCGCCGCCGAGGACGCCCTGTTGCGCTCGGTGCTGCGCCCCGGGGACCACATCGTGCTCGGCGGAGACGGCTACGGCGGGACGAACCGGCTCATCAACGGCGTCCTCGCGCCGTGGGGCGTTGAGAACACCCCGGTGGACATCACCGATCCCATGGCGGTCGCGGCGGCGGTCCGCCCCGGCACCACGGCCGTGCTGTGGGTGGAGACCCCGTCGAACCCGCTGCTGGGCATCGCGGACCTGGCCGCCTGGGCGGAGATCGCCCACCGGGCCGGGGCGCTGCTGGTGGTGGACAACACCTTCGCCTCCCCGTACCTGCAGCGGCCCCTGGACCTCGGTGCGGACGCGGTGGTGCACTCCACGACCAAGTACATCGGCGGGCACTCGGACGTGTTGGGCGGGGCCGTGGTGGTGGCCGACCGGGAGTACCGGGGGCGGGACCTGGCCGAGGCGGTCGGCTACCAGCAGTTCGCCGCCGGCGCGGTGGCCGGGCCGCAGGACAGCTACCTCGCCGCGCGCGGGCTGAAGACCCTGGGGCTGCGCATGGACCGGCACGGCGCGAACGCCGCGGAACTGGCCGGCTGGCTGCAGGACCAACCGGGGATCGCGCAGGTCTACTACCCGGGACTGCCGGAGCACCCCGGGCACGAGCTGGCGTCCCGGCAGATGGACGGCTACGGCGGGATCGTGTCCGTCCGGCTGACCGGGGGAGAGCCCGCCGCGCGGGCCTTCGCCCAGTCCACCGAGCTGTTCGCGCTCTCGGTCAGCCTCGGCGGGGTCGAGTCCCTGATCTGCTACTGCTCCGAGATGACCCACGCCTCCGTGCGCGGCACCGCCCTGGAGGTCCCGGCCGACCTAGTCCGGCTGTCCGTGGGCGTCGAGGACGTCACCGACCTGCGGGCCGACCTCGAGGCGGCCCTGGACTGCGTTCGAAGTCTCGGATGGATCGACGCGGTGTCAGCGTCGCGGCGCCGACCGGCGCGGGGAGCCGGAGCCACCGGAGCCCGCAACGACGTCCTCCGGCCAGCCCGGGGGTGTCGGAAGCATGACTGAGACGGGTCTCGGGAGAGCAGTGCACGAGCAGCAGCGACGGGCGGTCGGGACCGGGACGGACGGGGGCAGCCGGCTCGCGGACGATCGGGGGGAATCGATGGATCGGATCACCAGGACGAACGAGTTCACCTTCGGGATCAGCACCACCCGCTTCGATGAGGACTACTCCCCGTCATCCAGTTCCCGCGGCACCACGAACTTCGCGAACCTGGCCCGCGGCGCCGACCGTCAGCAGAACCTGCGCGACACCCTGGCGATGATCGAGAATCGCTTCAACGACCTGGCGCACTGGGACAACCCGGGCCGTGACCGCTATGCCGTGGAGATCGACATCGTCTCCGTCGACCTGCTCTTCACCGCGTACGGCGAGGACGCGGCGTTCCCCCTGGTCGAGATGCTCGACGTGGGGATCCGGGACACGCTGGCCAACGTACGTCTCGACGGAATCGTGGGGAACAACTTCTCGTCCTACCTCCGTGACTACGACTTCAGCGTGGTGTTGCCGGAACACCAGGCGAGGGCGCCGCGGTCCAGCATCCCCAGCGACTTCGGCGCACTGCACGGGAAACTCTTCCAGCACTTCGTGGACTCCGATGCCTATCGGAAGCGGTTCCCCCAGCCTCCTGTGATCTGCATCAGTGTCTCGAGTTCCAAGACCTACCGCCGGCTCGAGAATCGGCATCCGATACTCGGGGTCGAGTATCGGCAGGACGAGTCCTCCCTGACCGATCGATACTTCGAGAGGATGGGGCTGCGCGTCCGCTACTTCATGCCCCCCGGCTCGGTCGCGCCCCTGGCGTTCTACTTCCGGGACGATCTCCTCAACGATTATTCCAGCCTGGCGCTCATCGGCCTCATCAGCACGATGGAGGCGTTCCAGAAGATCTATCGCCCGGAGATCTACAACGCCAACGCGGCGGCCGGCCGGGTCTACCGGCCGAGCCTGGACCATCGCGACTATTCGATGACGCGTGTCACCTACGACCGCGAGGAGCGCAGCCACCTGGCCCTCGCGCAGGGGAAGTTTACGGAGGAGCACTTCGTGAAGCCACACCAGGGCCTCCTTGAGCGATGGGCCGCGACACATGCATCCTGACCGCACGAAACAAGGAGAACCACCGATGAACACCCTGTTGCCCACCACCATCGTCGGCAGCCTGCCCAAGCCCTCCTGGCTCGCGGAGGCCAAGACGCTGTGGTCGCCGTGGAAGCTGGACGGCGAGGAACTGCGGGAGGGCCAGCGGGATGCGCTGGCCCTGGCCGTGGACGAGCAGCGCCAGGCGGGTATCGACATCGTCAGCGACGGGGAGCAGACCCGTCAGCACTTCGTCACCACGTTCATCGAACACCTCAGCGGCGTCGACTTCGAGCGGCGTGAAACGGTGCGGATCCGCGACCGCTACGACGCGAGCGTGCCGACGGTCGTCGGCGCGGTGGGCCGTGAGCGCTCGGTCTTCGTCGACGACGCGAAGGCCCTGCGTGCCCGAACCAGCCAGCCCATCAAGTGGACGCTGCCCGGCCCCATGACCATGATCGACACCCTCTCCGACAAGCACTACGGCAGCCGCGAGAAGCTCGCCTGGGAGTTCGCAACGATCCTCAACCAGGAGGCCCACGAGCTGGAGGCGGCAGGCGTGGACATCATCCAATTCGACGAGCCCGCCTTCAACGTGTTCTTCGACGACCTGAAGGACTGGGGCGTGGCCGCCCTCGAGCGCGCGGCCGAGGGGCTGCGCAGCCAGACGGTCGTGCACATCTGCTACGGCTACGGCATCCAGGCCAATACCGAGTGGAAGGCCACGCTGGGAGCGGAATGGCGCCAGTACGAGACGTCGTTCCCGCTGCTCCAGCAGTCCTCGATCGACATGATCTCGCTGGAGCGCCACAACTCCCGCGTCCCGGTCGAGCTCATCGAACTGCTCCGGGGCAAGAAGGTGATGGTCGGGGCCATCGACGTCGCCAGCGACGCGATCGAGACTCCCGAGGAGGTGGCCGCCACCCTCCGGGACGTGCTCCGGTTCGTCGATGCAGACAAGCTGTACCCGAGCACGAACTGCGGTATGGCGCCACTGGCCCGGAGCGTTGCGCGAGACAAGATGAGGGCCCTGGCTGCAGGGGCGCAGATCATCCGGGCGGGACTCCCCGGCGCGATCCCCTGACTCCCGCGCGCACCCCTTAGCCGACGGGTCTCCCATCCTGCCTGCCTGGAGCGCGACGGTCAGCATGATCGATTGCTCACAGGGCTAGATTACGTTCGAGAAAGTGATCGCAACTCGTGGGTAACTTGGCGTCACCCTGGGACGCATCAGTCATCTTGGGTGGTGTATTCACCCTCGTCGGCGTGGCCTGTGTCCGCTCATGAACGCTGGGGTTTATGCCGGCGCTCACCGTCGTGTTGTATGGTCTCCGACCCATCCGTCTCATGATCAGGAGCGCCCCATGATCCGCACCCGCACCCTCTCTCTGTCCGCTATTGCACTGGCTAGTGTCCTGGCTCTGTCGGCATGCGGCGGTGGTGGCGGGGATCAGGCTGAAGCCGAACTGGGCACCGAGGCGAACCCGGTCCAGCTCGGCGTCGTGGGCGCATCCGAGCCGTACTGGAGCACCTACGAGGAGGCCGTGGAGGCGGAGGGCATTCAGTTGGAGATCGTGGACTTCACCGAGTACACCCAGCCGAACCCGGCCTTGAGCGAGGGCGAGCTGGACATCAACCAGTTCCAGCACATCCAGTACCTGGCCGACTACAACGTCTCCTCTGGGGATGACATTCAGCCGATTGGCGCCACGGCGATCTACCCGCTGGGCTTCTACTCGGAGAAGTATGAGTCCGTGGATCAGATCCCGGAGGGTGAAGAGGTCGTGGTGCCCAACGACACCGTCAATCAGGCCCGCGGACTGCTGGTGCTGCAGTCGGCCGGGCTCATCAGCCTGCAGGATGGTGGCAACGCCTCTTCGACCCTGGAGGACGTCATCAAGGACAAGTCCAAGGTGACCGTCAAGGCCCTGGATGCGGCCGTCACTGTGACCTCCCTGCCCGACGTGGCCGGGGCCATCGTGAACAACGACTTCATCAACGACGCGGGCCTGAAGCCAGAGGACGCCCTGGCCCAAGACGACCCCAACGATCCCTCCGCTTTGCCCTACGTCAACATCTTCGCGGCCCAGGCCAAGGACGTGGACAATGAGGTACTGCAGAAGCTGGTGGAGATCTACCAGACCAACCAGGACGTCCTGGATGGTGCCCAGGAGTCCGCCGGCGGCACCGCCGTGTTCTTGAAGACTCCGGCTGAGGAACTCCAGTCCTCGCTCGAGGAGACGGAGACGGCCCTCCGCGACGCCCAGTAAGGACACACCCTCTCAACCCGACGCCGGCCGGCGCCTTCCCCGGGGAAGGTGCCGGCCGGCGTCGGGTGCCCTCGGAAGGACGGCCCGTCACCCGTGCTACACATCATCCTGAAGGACGTCACCAAGGAGTATCCGCCCGCTAAACGTGGCGGGAACCCCGTCATCGCCGTGGACAGCGTCTCCCTCGAGATCGAGCAAGGCGACGTGTATGGCATCATCGGCTACTCCGGCGCCGGCAAATCAACTCTGGTACGTCTGATCAACGCATTGGAGCCAGCGTCGAGCGGCAGCATCGAGATCGACGGCGTGGACATCACCTCTCTCTCGGCCGGCAAGCAGCGCCAGATGCGCACTGGCATCGGGATGATCTTCCAGCGCTTCAACCTCCTGGGTTCCCGATCGGTCCGCCGCAATGTGGAGTATCCCCTGGAGGTGGCCGGATGGAAGGGCAAGGATCGCAAGGACCGGGCCTTGGAGCTGTTGGAGTTTGTGGGCCTAGCGGACAAGGCGGACAACTTCCCCGAGCAGCTCTCGGGCGGCCAGCAGCAACGGGTGGGCATCGCCCGCGCCCTGGCGGCCAATCCCGCCATCCTGTTGGCCGATGAGGCCACCTCGGCCCTGGACCCGGAAACCACGGACGAGGTCCTCGACCTGCTGGGTAAGGTCAACCGAGAACTCGGTGTGACCATCGTGGTGATCACCCATGAGATGGACGTGATCGCGCGCATCGCCACCAAGGTGGCGGTCATGGAGCGCGGTCGCGTGGTCGAGTCTGGCGAGACCTACAACGTCTTCACCAATCCCCAGACACCTACGGCCAGGCGATTCGTGCGCACGGTGGTGCGGAACCTGCCCACCGGCGACGAGCTGGCCGAACTGCGGGCCCAGCACCAGGGACGATTCTTCACTATCTCCTTCACCGACGAGGGCGCGACCGAAGCGAGGGTATTCGCGGCGCTGGCGCGGGCAGGCGTGGACTTCAATCTGGTCCACGGTGGCGTGGACTCCATCCAGGGCAGGGTCTACGGCCTGTTGACGATCGCCGTGCGTGGTGACGCCTCCAGGGTGCGTGAGGCCCTATCCACGGTCGGGTCCCTGGTCAAGGTCGAGGAGGTTTCCCCGTGAACGACATTACGACGCAGATTGCGGAGTTGATGCCCACCCTGTTGGAGCAGACCGGCATCATGATGTGGATTGTCGCGCTGGCGCTGTTCTTTGGCGGAATCGCAGGACTCATCCTGGGGCTGCTGCTGTACGTGACGCGCAAGGGAGGGATCCTGCAGCAGCCGGTGGTCTTCTGGGTGATCTCGATCCTGGTGAACACTTTCCGGCCGGTGCCCTTCATCATCTTCATCGCCGCCGTACAGCCGCTAGCCCGCGTAGTGGTCGGCACCGGAATCGGTTCAGACGCCGTGGTCTTCGGCATTTCCATCGCGGCGAGCTTCTTCATCGCCCGACTGGTGGAGCAGAACCTGATGGCCGTTGACCCTGGGGTGATCGAAGCGGCCCGCGCCATGGGCGCCGGCCCCTGGCGCATCATCCGCACGGTCATCCTGCCCGAGGCCCTCGGGCCCCTGTTGCTGGGTTACACGTTCGCGATCATCGCCTTAGTGGATATGTCCGCCGTGGCCGGCATCATCGGCGGCGAAGGACTGGGCAACTACGCCGTCGCCTACGGCTACCGCCAATTCGACCCAGTGGTCACGTGGGCGGCCCTATTCATCATCGTGATCGTGGTCCAGGTGATCCAAGCCCTGGGCAACCTGCTGGCGCGGAGGGTGCTGAGGCGTTAGGGATCAGCTTCACATCACGGTTCGCCTGCATTGCTGCAACGCTGGAATTGCGGCAGCGCTAGATTCGATGGCGCAACAACGGTGAGCACTGAATCGATGATCGGGCCGGTGTATTGCCAATCGCATGATCGGCTAGGCATCATCTGCCGGTTCCGCGTCAAGGGCATCGGGCAAAAGCGACCCGAGTATTTTGAGTCGGCCTTTGGTCGCGGGTTAAGCCCGCCCAGGAGCGCGACACGGCCGGCACAGCACGCGTCAGCTCCTGCTCAGACGTTCGCATTAGGTGCGCGTCCACGGTGTTATCCGTTTCCTCAGGATGTGCGAAGGGCGCACATGGTTAAACTTCTACTGGCACCCCTGCGTATCGGGTGAGGGCGTAAACCTGACCTGGGTCTTGTTGCCTAGGACGTGAGTGGGTCGCTCGTGTCCGATCATGTCCGGCGGTGACTTATGCTCCCGGGAGGGCACGAGCAGAGGAGCCAGGCCATGGACGATCGGCGGTCCCCGCCGCGGCGCTATGAAGTGTTGGCGTTGGCTGTGTTGGTGGTTTCTGTCCTTGTCGGTTTCCTGGTGGTCGGTGCGGTGCTGAGACCTGAACAGTCGTTCTGGGAGCATCTGCGCCCCGGCGTGGTGATTGCCGTGGGCATGTTGATTGCCTATCCGTTTCTGAAGAAGGCACGGCAGAAGCAGTAGAAGCCGTGTGGTGATAGCAGGGGGCTGCCGGGGATTCGCGCTTAGCGTTGTCGGCCGGCGTAGCGGGCCCAGGGCTCGGCGGCGTGGGCGGCGTGTTTGAACGCGACCTGGTGGCTGTAGCCCAGGGCGTCGGCGGCCACCGGGGGAGGGACTTCGGTGACGAGGTCGGCTAGGGCGCGGTTGCGGGCGCCGAGCAGGTTCACCCCGAGGGCCCGGAGCCGGTTGCGGAGGGTGTTCGGGTGCAGGTGGGTGCCGGCGCGGGTGCCCGGGAACAGCCAGGGACTGTCGGGGCCGGTGGCGGTGTTCAGGTTCGGTCGGGTGGTCAGGTGCTGGTCCAGCAACTCGGCGAACGGGGCAGGCACGGGGGTGGGGTGTTTGCCCAGGGTCAGGTGGAGGTGGTCCTCGGTGGTGGTGATGTCGCCGGTGCGTAGCCCGGTGATCCGGATCAGGGGCTGGGCGTAGAGCAGCAGCAGGGTGCCGGCGGTGCGGTAGGGCAGGGACTCGCTGGTGCCGGTGAGCAGCTCGTTGAGCCAGGCCAGGCGTTGGTCCTGGGTCAGGGCCGGGCTGGTGCGCGCGGCGCGGTGTCCGAGACTGAGGTTGGTGTTCAGGTGGGTGCTGTGGGCGAAGACGATGAAGGTGCGGATGGCGTGTCGGGTGGTCGGCCCGCTGGCGAGGTAGGCGTCGAGGTCTTGCTGGGTGCAGCTGGCCGCGGTGCGCTGGTGGGTGGCATCGAGCCAGGTGAGGAACTTGATGGTCTCGGTGATCTCCTGCTTGGCCGAGTGCACCGGTCCCTGGGTGGGTTCGGCGGCGTCGGCCTTGGCCCGGATGCGCTTGAGATGGTGCCAGGCGGCGAACTGCTCCACCACTGCGGCGATGTGCCGCGGTAGTGGGTCGATCCTGACCTGAATCCAGGTCTGGAACAGTGCGAGGTAGTGGTCCCGTGGCGGCAGTAGTCCGTGGTGGACCAGCAGGGCGCGTAGGTGCTCGATGTGGCGGCCGGTGCCGTGGGCGTCCAGTGCCTCGTGGCTCAGGGGTGTCTGTCCGCTGGCCAGGTGCTGCAGCAGGGCGTTCACCTTGGTGGAGCGTTTCCAGGTCAGGATGCTCTCGGGGCGCCTGGCGGCGCAGAGGGCGTCGATGAGCCGGCGGATCGGCTCGGGGTCGGGGGAGCCGGGGAGGAGTTCGTCGGTGAGGTCCTCGCGCAGGGCGCAGCGGGCGCAGATGCCGCGGCGGTAGAACTCGCCCTCGTGCCCGCAGCGGGCGCAGGCGAAGTCCTGGGCGATCCCCGCGCAGGGTGCGCAACGCGGCTGGCCGGCGTTGTTGGGTGGTCCGGGCAGCAGGCGGTGCTGTCCGCAACCGGGGCAGGTGCCGTGGGTGCGGGTGGCCTGGTGGTAGCAGATCCCACAGATCGGTCCCTCGGGCCATGTGGTGCGGGCCCGGCCGACCGCGCGGTGGCAGCGGGAGCAGATCACCGTCCCGGTGGTGCGGGGCCGGCCGCGGGTGGTGGAGCGGGGCGTGAGCCCGGCCGGGGCCTCACTGTCCATCGTCGATGATCCGGGCCCGGCGGGGCCTCACCGCGCGGTTCAGGTCGACCACGTTCACGCCGGGGGAGGTGCCGGTCTTCCGGGGTCGGGCGTCGGTGGCGGTGACGGTGATCAGGTCATCGGGCCCGCAGCCGAAGATGTCGCAGATCGCCGAGACCAGGTGCAGCGAGACCCGTTCGGGGCGCTGGTTCACCAGCCGGTAGACCTGAGGCCGGGAGAGGGCGATGCCGCGGTCGGCCAGCAGGGGGATCAGCTCGGTGGTGTTGTGCAGTCCGCGCCCGGCCATCAGTTCGGCCAGGCGCCAGGTGTAATCGACCGCGCGTCTCATTCGGTTCCTTCCCGGGTTCCGGCGGCCTGGGCCAGGGTGCGGTCCAGGGCGGCCTTCAGGGTGGCATTGCGGTAATCGGAGCTGACGAACTGGTAGATCCCGGTGGTCGAGGGGTGCTCGTGGCCCATCTGGTGCTGGACGAACATCGGGTCCCAGCCGTCCTCGAGCAGGTGCGTGGCGTAGGACCGGCGCAGCGAGTGCAGATCCAGGCCCTCGGGCAACTCCAGTTCCGCGCAATAGCGGCGCAGCCGCCGCAGCAGCGTGGATTCATGGACCAGACCACCGCGTTCACTGGGGAACAGCTCCAGGGTGCCCGGGCTCCCGCGGCCGTTGGCCAGCCAGGCCTGGAGGATCTCCGGGGTCCAGGCGAAGACGGTCAGCACGCTGCGCGGCTTGGGCGGGGAGCCGCGGCGGGCCTTGCCGTAGCGGACCTTGCACATCCCGAAGGTACCGAAGCGGCGCGCGTGCGGGTTCGTGGCGAAGTCCACCGTCTGCAGGTGGCGCAGCTCGTTGAATCGCAGCCCGTAGGAGTAGGCGACCTTGAGCATCACCGAGTCCCGGTAGGCCGGGGCCCAGCCCTTGCGGCCCGAGGCGGCGATGCGCTGCACCTCGTCGTCGGCGTGGTCGAACAGTCGCTGCAACTCCCGGCGGGTGAACGGGCGCTTGGCCGGCCGGGCCTCGTACTCCTGAGCATGCGCGGCGGTGTTCCAGTCGAAGAACACCTGGGCCGGATGGATGCCGAACAGCTGCTCACAGACCCGGTCCCAACCGTAGTCCGGGCAGCAGATGTACGAGGTGAAATGTCGCAGCGCCGACTGCTGGCCGCGCACCGTGGCGTGGCTGAGCCGTCGCACCGAGCGCAGATCGGCGAAGTACTCCTCGACCATCCCCGGCGTCCAGTGCCAGGGGAACTCGTTGACGTGATCCAGGAACCGACGCACATACCGGATCCGCTGATCGATCGTGGCGAACTGCAGGTTCCGGCACAGCTGCTGATTGCGCCATCCCTCGAGCATTTCCTCGACCATCTGCTGCTCCGGATGCAGCAGGGCCGCCGCGGCCACCAGATGCACCCGACCCGCCTTATCGACCGCCACGGAGCCTCCGACCGCCGTCTCAACAGATGAATGGATCCTTCATCGGATGCATCAACAGCGCAATGGCCCAGGTCCCGCGGGTGAGGCAAATATCCTGCTCCAGAACCGCACGGGCCGATCGTCGCCTCCAGCACGACGATCCGCGGGCCTAAACCTCTTGTCAGTGACCTGTTTCGCAGGCCTAGCGGGAGAGGGGTGCATCGCAAGAGAATGATGCATCAGATGAGATACGCAGAGTGCCACTTGACGTAACAATGGTTATCGGCGCCCAATCTGATGCGGCTGCAAGAGAGCGGCACTTGGTTGCTCTGCGCTATTTGACGTTTCGACGAGACCGCCCCTCGGAGGAATGTCCTCACGGAACTGCCTACGCACGTGGTCCTTCCCAGCCGGTCGACGGACGCTGGCCTGGGCAGCTGCCCCTGGAGCAACACGGAAGACAATTCCGGAGATCCCCCGAAGACCGTGAAGCCAATCTCGAATCCGCGCGTGCTGAGCGCTTGACCGAGACCCTCGCCGGCCGGACGATCGATGGAGTCGAAAAAACTTTGGTGTGATCCAAGAAAATTGTTGCATACCTATGATCTGCGCCACTAGCATCCATGACGACGTGATGTACGTCGCACGGATGTCTAGTAGGAGAACCCAGATATGCACATCGAAATTGCTGGTGCGGGCCTGGCGGGGCTGACGGCAGCCGCTGCCTTCGCTAAGGCCGGAGCCTCCGTCCGGGTCCATGAGAAGGGGTCCGAGCTGCGCGAGATCGGCGCGGGCATTTACTTGTGGGAGAACGGGTTGCGCGCTCTGGAAGCAGTGGGTGCCTACGACGAGGTCGTGAGCTGGTCGGAAAAGGTTGAGGTTCCTTTCCTGCGCGATCATGATGGGCGCACCCTGCAGGAAGAGTGGCTGCGGAACCATCGTCTCTACACCGTCGGGCGTCGACACCTTCATCAGAGTCTGGTCAACGCTGCTCGCCGTAACGGTGCCGAGATCCTCACCAATTCCTCCGTCGTCAAGGCCTCCCCCAATGGGGAGCTGACCCTGGCCGACGGTACGCAGTATCAGGCCGACTTGGTCATCGGCGCAGATGGTGTCTTCTCCAAGGTCCGGGATTCGTTGGGGTTGCGCAAGAAGCTAGTTGATCTTCGCGACGGCGGTGGGCGGCATCTGATTCCCCGGACTGGTGATGATCCAGTGAATCAAACCATTGAGCAGTGGAACGGTGGCCGGCGCATCGGTGTTATTCCGTGTTCACCGGAGGAGACCTACATTTTCCTCTGCTGCCCCGCCAATGATCTTGAGGGCAGGAAGCAGCAGCCGTTCAATCCTGCTGTTTGGGTCGAGAGCTTCCCGGAGTTCAGGTCACAGTTGGAGCGTATTCCTACCAATACCGAGGGCCGGTGGGCGCCGTTCCATGATGTGCATGTAGCTAAGTGGTACAGCGGTCGGGTCGCCCTGGTGGGTGACGCAGCCCATGCCATGTCTCCCAACTTGGGTCAGGCGGCTTGCGTGGCTATGACCAATGCGGTGGCCCTCGCTATTTCGGCGACTGGCAGCACGACCCTGGAGTTCGCGCTCAAGTCGTGGGAAAGCGCACAGCGGGAGATGAGCGATGGCGTCCAGCAGTACTCGCGTATCTACGGAAAGGTCGGCACGGCTTGGCCGAAGGATCTTCTCAACATTCGTTCCGCACTGGTCAAGAAGTTCACGGCTTCGCGCCGGGTTCAAGGTGCGATCAATTTCGCCGCGGAGAGCTTTCCGGCCGGTGAGATCCGTCCGGTGCAGTCCGATGCGGACCGGTTGGCTCAAGAACTGCTGGCATGAACCGCCACGCCCTGAGAGTCTTAGCTCTTGCACCACTGACAGCGGTACCACTGCTGGCCGGATGTGCTCCGGTTGATATCGCAGCAGAGCCTGTAACCGGTTCCTCTTGGAAGGTGCCGGCGCTGTTGACGGATTGCGACGATCCCGGCGTGGAGATCAACGGTTGCGTTGGTCCGAATAGTCCCGGGTCCTACGAATCTCTCGATCAGAACAGTGTGGAAGAGGCCTGGCGGATCTGTTCGATCCTGCCGCATTTGAAGGATCAGACGTGGATCGGGATGAACTACGGACAAGCCAATCAGGCGCAGCAGCTGGGCGTTTCCCTTACGACGACGGATGCCGGTGGATATGAGAATCTCGCCGATCAGGTCACCCAGGTGGAGGATTGTGTGAGCTCCGGTGCTGACGCCATTCTGCTCAGTGCGGTCAGCAATGAGTCTCTGAACCCGGCTATTGCAGCGGCAAAGCGTCATGAAGTCAAAGTCATCGACGTGGGAAATGGTGTTTCCTCCACCGACGTGGATGCCCGGGTTTTGCAGGACTACTTCGACATGGGAAAGCTGATCGGCGATCACGTGGCGTCCCTGGGTGAGCCACTGAAGGTCGCTCTGCTGCCTGGTCCCGCCGGAGCGGCATGGACGGAACGGACCCGGTTGGGCTTCGAAGCCGCTATTGAGGGTTCCGGAGTCACCGTGATGGACATCAAGTACGGCGACACCGGCAAGGAAGTTCAGCTCAAGCTGGTGGAAGACGTGCTCTCCGCCAATCCAGAGCTTGATGCGATCGTTGGCACCGCTATCACCATGGAAGTGGCAGCGACGGTGCTGGCAGAGCAGGGAAAGACTGACGATGTTCGGCTGTACGGGACTTATGTGACACCGCAGGCCGTCGAACTGATCGACAAGGGCCGAGCCAACTGCGCACCGTCCGAGCAATCGAGCCGGATCGGCAAGATGTCCGTGGATCTGGCCGTGCGCGTGCTTCAGGACATGCCCCTGGATCCTGATATTGAACGATATGCACCCGAACCCCTGGTCATCTGCGGTCCGCGGGAGAGTGGTTACGAGAACATCCAGTTTTTCGATGCCACTGGGAGTTTCGCTCCCGACGGTTGGGACCCGATGTTCACTGTAGAAGCGAGCGGAAAATGAGCGCGAGATACGCCCTGCAGGGCAACGTCATCACCATGACCCCAGCCCACGGCATCACGGTGGTCTATGTGGAGGATGGACGGATTGCCGGGACTGGTGACAGCTCTTATGCTGATCAGCTCCGCCGCGACGACATTCCCGTATATGACCTGGGTGACCGTGCCGTCCTACCCGGTTTCATCGACCCGCACGTGCACTTCTCGCAGTATGCGGCCGGCACCCACCGCGGCATCGACTGCCGGGTGCCGGCTTGCAAGACCATTGCCGATGTCCTCGACGCTCTGGAAGCCGGGCTGAAGGCAGGACGTACTGTCGGTGATTGGCTGATCGGCTATGGGAACTTGTTCTTCGATCAGAAGCTGGCGGAACACCGGCTGCCCACCAAGCAGGAGCTGGACTCGGTCAGCCGGATCGTGCCGATCGTATTGCATTGTGGTGGGCACGTCTCGGTGTTGAACAGTGCCGCCCTCGATATCGCTCAGGTCGAGCAGTACATGAACGGTAGCGAGGGCCTGTGGGGCAGCCCCGTGGTCCATCTGGACGGTCAGGGCCAACCCACCGGTGTGGTCGCAGAGATCGACGGCTTGTTGCCTATCCCTGCCAGCAGTGACAGCGAACTGTCCGACTTCTATGCAGATACGTTCCGTACCGATTTCCTGGCCAATGGTGTGACCACCATCGGCGAGATGATCGAATCCAGCCGCGATGTCGAGGTCTTGGATGAGGTCGTCGGCATGGGCCGTCTTCCCGGTCGTATCGCCTTCTATGCGATGGCGCCGTCGTACCTTCCCGTCGTTGAGGCCTGTGATTGGGTCTCTGGTTACGCGTCCCGCAGTGGCTCGGACAAAGTGTGGGCACGTGGAGTGAAGGTGTTTGCCGACGGCGGGTACTCGGCGCGGAATGCTGCCAGCCTTTCGGAGTACACCCGGGATCACAGCCCGCACCGCGGGTACCGCGGCAAGCTGAATCTGTCACGGAGCGCCTTGATGGAGGCCATCAGCCTGGCCCGAGAGCATGATGTACAACTTGCTGTTCATACCAACGGGACGAGAGCGCAGCGTGAAGTGCTCGAGGCAATACTTGCCTTGGGCACACCTCATGACCATGCACCGATCCGTGTCGAGCACTTGGGCAACGTCGTGGCTGCCCGGACGGACATCGCCCTGTGGAGGGCTGCCAATGTCATCCCGGTCATGCAACCGGGGTTCCTGCACAATTTCATTGGCGATTACCTGCCCATGTTGTTTCCCGATACTGGGACGACCGGTCGACTACCGGTGAACACCGTGCTGAATGAGGGCGTTACCCCGGTGTTCAGTTCGGACATCACGCTCGGGGGCGAGTGTGGAGCGACCAATCCACTGCAGACCATCGCCTCCGCTGTCACTCGACGCAGCTACTGGGGACACCACGTTGAGCCGGAGGAAGCGATCTCCGTGGCACAAGCGCTCCGCTTGCACACCATCGAAGCAGCCAAGGTGTTGGGCGTTGACCATCTGGTCGGTTCGTTGGAAGTCGGCAAGGCCGCCGACATCACCATTCTGGACAAGGATCCACGGAGCGTCTCCGGAGATGAGCTCACGAGTATTCGAGTGCACAGCACGTATGTCGATGGCGCGCTGGTATATGGAAGCGGGGATCGGGCATGAATCCGTTGATTGACATTGACCAGGTTGGCAAGACCTTTCCCGGGGTCAAGGCGCTGAGTGAGATCTCGTTCGACATTCGTGCCGGGGAGATTCACGCTCTGATGGGAGAAAACGGCGCCGGGAAGTCGACGTTGATCAAGATTTTGGCCGGAGCCCAAAAGCAGAGCACCGGGACCATCCGGTTGAATGGCACGGCGATTGATTTCAACCGCCCCCAGGATGCCGAGGACGCAGGCATCCGGACGGTGTTCCAGGAACTGAACGTGGTGCCGCAACTCTCCGTTGCCGAGAACATCTGCCTCGGTGCCCTCCCGGGACGGTCGGGATTTGTCGACCGTCCACGAATGCTGCAACGCGCCCAGGAGAGCCTGTCCGCGCTGGGGACGCCCTTACCCTTGGATGCCAAAGCTGGCTCCCTCCCCCGTTCCTCGCAGCAGTTGATCGAAATTGCCCGGGCACTGATGGGAGACGCCAAACTGCTCATTCTCGACGAACCAACAGCGTCATTGGGTGAGCAGGAGAGCCGCCGCTTGCTTCAGATCGTGAAGGACCTGGCCGGCCGTGGCGTGGCCATCCTGTACATCACGCACCGCATGCATGAGGTGATGGAGGTCGCCGATCGGGCCACCATTCTCCGGGATGGAGAGTTCATCGGAACGCTTCAGGCGCCGTTGGACGAGTCCGTGGTGGTCGAACGCATGATTGGGCGGCCGGTCTCGTCGCTGTACCAACACTCGATGCGCAGTCCTGGAGCGGAGCTCTTGAGTTTGCGTGAGCTGACGACCGCCACACTGCGTCAAGCGTCGTTGACCGTGCGAGCCGGTGAAGTCGTCGGCATTGCAGGCCTCTTGGGCTCGGGAAAGTCGGAGATCGGCCGAGCTTGCTTCGGTTTGGACAAAGTCCTCGGGGGGCAGATCGTGTTGGACGGTCGACAGATCGAGACACCCACTCCTGCCCGCATGCTCTCACAGGGCTTGGTGTATTACCCGTCGGACCGGCGTACAGAGGGCTTGGTCATGGGCCGACCACTGCTGGAGGGAATGACCATGGGCTCACACCGGGCTGCAGGTCTACGGCTGTACGGCTTCCTGAAAAAGGGTGAAGAGTCGCGTCGAGCTGCCCATATCGGTGAAGCCCTGGATCTTCGACCGATGTTGCTGGGCCGCAAAGCCAGCGCGTTTTCCGGCGGCAATCAGCAGAAGGCAGTCCTGGCCAGAGGGCAGCTCCATGCCGCCAAAGTGCACATCTTCGACGAACCTACAGTCGGCATCGACGTCGGAGCGAAGGCCGACGTCTATCGGTTGATCGACGACTACGCCGAGGCCGGCCACGGGGTGGTCGTCATCTCGTCCGACCTCACGGAGATCATCGGCATCAGCGATCGCGTCTATGTCATGCATGAAGGCAGCGTCTCGGCCCATCTGACCGGTTCCAATATTTCTGAAGAAGCTATCGCTCACGCCTTCTTCTCCCACGCCGCGGCGTGACGAATCCCCATCTTTTTCACTGAGGAGAGACCTTGACTACTCTTACCCGCCCTGAACAGGCATCTATGCCGCGGCTGAGCAATATTCAGTTTCTGCTGACCGTGGGGTTGCTGCCCTGTTTGCTTGTCGTGATGTTCCTGTTCTTCGTCATCATGGAACCTCGGTTCCTGGACAGCGCGAATCTGGTGAACATTGCTCGACAGTCCGTTTTTCTGCTGCTCATTGCTATGGGTCAGATGATCGTTCTGATCAATGCCCAGCTGGATTTGTCGGTCGGAGCCACTGTCGCTTTGACCAGCGTGGTCGTGGCGATGGCGACCGCCGCCACGGCTGGCGGTCCGGAATCGGTCCTGGTCGGCGTCGTCGTCGGGCTTGTCGTGGGTGGTGCCGTCGGCCTGTTGAACGGGTTCCTCGTGGCCTACTTGAAGGTTCCTTCGTTTATGGCCACGCTCGGAACCACCTCGGTCTTGACCGGACTAGCCCTGATCATCTCCAAGGGCGCACCGATTGTCGGTGTACCACTGATTTTGACCGATTCTCTGGCCACGTCCTCCATTCTCGGGATTCCGGTGACAGTTCTGCTCGGCGCGGCCCTGGCTGTTGGGGTCGGAGTCTTCATGTCGCGGATGCATGCCGGGCGCGACATGTACGCCGTTGGAGGTAACCGCGCGGCCGCTCTCGTTGCCGGCATCAACGTCAAGCGCACCATCATTCTGGCCTTCGTCCTGTGTTCCGTGTTGGCCTCTCTCGCTGGCATCCTGCTCACCGCCCGCGTGGGTTCCGGCGAAGCATCGCTGGGCGCCAGTTACGTGATGCTCTCCATCGCCGCGGCGGTGCTCGGTGGCACCTCGCTCTTTGGCGGTGAAGGCGTCTTGTGGCGCGTGGTCCTCGGCGTAGTTTTCCTGGGTGTGCTCAGCAACGGCATGAACCTGCTGCATGTTTCTAGCTACGTCCAGGAGCTCGTGATCGGTGTCGTCCTGATTGCCGCAGTGGCGGTCGAGCGGTTTAGAGAAACCTCATGAATTGAGCCCTGATAGTGTCAGTTCGAGGCCTTGGGATGGGCCGAGTCACCATGGGAAACAGCGACTCTGCCAGGGGGATAAGTGCCTGAGATGCGGGAGACGGAGACGAGGGCGCGGGACGATAGTCCCGACGCCCCCTCCATCTCACCGGGCCCGCGCATCCGTCGACTTCGGCGTTCCCTTGACATGACTCTGCAGGAGTTGGCCAACAGGACCGGTCTTTCCGAGGGGTTCCTGTCCCAGGCAGAACGGCAGAAGGCCAACCTCTCCTTCTCCTCACTGATGCGTATCGCTGGCGCCCTCAATGTCCCGATGTCCACGTTGCTGGCGGAAGAAACCCCAGAGCCGGAAGACCGGAAACCGCTACGGCAGGCTTTGATGGACCACCCATCAGGCATTTACCGCGACAGGTTCGTCACCCCGCCTGAAGCCAGAACCCTCCAAGTTATCGAGGCAATTCTGGAACCCGGTGAAGGATCACGCGTGGCACCGTACGCGCACTCCGGGGAAGAGGAATGCTTGTTGGTGTTGGACGGGCACCTGGAACTTCAGTCCGGGCAGTCGGTGCACCAACTCCATGCCGGAGACTCGATACTGATCGATCCCGGTACGCCCCATGCTTACCGCAACCCGGGGTCAACGGCCGTGCGATGGCTGTGGATCTCCGCCCTGCCAGGTCACGAACACTAAGGACCTGCCCAGGCAGCCAGATCCAGCCACACCTCGTCCGGCCATGAACCCCGGGTCAACGGGTCCTCGATCGACGGTCCAGCCTGGAGCCTCCTGCAGATGAACCAGCGCACTGTCTCTGCCATTTAGCGCATACCGGTGCGGCGACGCGGTGATCGGTTGAATCGCTATCGTGGACCCATGCGAACGGACTTCAGCCCCGAGGAGATGTCCTCCCGTGATTTTTACCGCCTGCTGACCGCGGTGGTGGTTCCCCGTCCGATCGCGTGGGTGTCTAGTACCTCGCCTGAGGGTGTCGACAACTTGGCGCCTCACTCGTTCTTCACGGTTTCCTCCGTTACTCCGCCGATCGTGCAGTTCACGTCCGTGGGTGAGAAGGATTCTCTCCGCAACATCCGCGCCACTGGCGAGTTCGTCGTCAACCTCTCCCCCGCTAGCCTGATCGAAGAAGTCAACGCGACAGGAACGAATTTCCCGCCGGAAGTGAGCGAGTTCGACGCCGCAGGATTGACGCGCGAGACGAGCTCAACCGTGAAACCACCGCGGGTCCGAGAGTCTCCGGTCGCGTTGGAATGTGTAGTGCATGAGGTCATGCCGATCGGGGATTGCACGATCGTTTTCGGGTTGGTGAGCCACGCTGTGGTCGCCTCCGAGGTCCTTGATGGTTCCCATCCCCGGATCGACGAGTTGGCCCCGCTGTCCCGTCTCGGGCTCGACGAGTGGGGAACCGTGGGTGGGGTCCGTGAACTCAAGCGCATCCGCAGGTCAGAATGGCCCGGTACCTTCGACCGGGCGTCTCGCTCTTAAGCCGGCGCATGCGGGAGGGCGCCCGGACCAACCGGGCGCCCTCCAGAGTCGGTGGTCCTTATCCGATACCGAGCTGGACGAAAACCAACCACACCACGAGCGGCACGATGGCGATCATCACGACTGCCCAGAGCAGGAGTGCGCGGAAGAACATGCGCTCGTCCTTGGGTTGGGCGCTGGCCATCAGCAGAGCACCGCTGGTGGACATGGGACTGACGTCCACGACCGAGGAACTGATGGCGATGGCCGTCACCACCCCGATGGGGCTCAACAACGGATCCATGGCGATGGGCACCACGATGGGGCTGATAACCCCTAGCGTTCCGGTGGTGGAAGCGAACGCCGAAACGATGCCGACCACGTAGCTAGTGATGAGGGCGGCCGCCGAACTGTTGCCCAGTCCGGCGATCCCGGCCTGCAGCTGTTCCAGGGCCCCCATTTCCTCCAGCATGCCCACATAGGTGACGATGCCGGTGACCAGGATGATCGCCGACCAGGGCATGCTCTCCACGGCTGGCTTCTGCACACCGGGGTTCATCATGATCAGCGCGAGTGCCACGACCAGGGACGCGACGCCCACGTCGATGCCGAAAGTCGTTGTCAGGACTAGCAGGGCCGCGATTCCGACGAGGGTCAGCAGGCGGGCGGGGGTGACGGCAACTTTCTGGGGCGTCGTCTTGGTGGGCGCTTCGACGGTCACCTTCGTCGGCGCGGTGGCAAGCGCAGTAGCGGACCCGCCGCCGCCGGAAGGCGGCATCTCAGTCATCTCCGATGCGGCCGAGGGGACGGGATCGTCACCGGTCTGTGTGCGCGCTGCGCGCCGCTTCATGATGGCTTCGATGATCACGTAGGCGATGAGGGCGAGCAGAGCATTGAACAGGAAGCAGTACAGGTAGAGCTTCAGAGAGTCTTCCGCAGCGCCTGCTTCGTCGAGCATAACGTTGGCCAGCACACCGAAGGGGTTGACCGGTGAGAACGCGCCGGCGTTCGCTCCCTGGACGATAACCAACCCCATCGACAGGGGGCTGATACCGAAGCGCAGGCCGAGTGCGATGCCCACCGGGGCGACGATGGCAATGGCCGCGGGGGTGAAGGCGCCCGCCGATGCTAAGGCGGCGGTGAGGGCGAACATGAGCACGGGAACGAGGAAACGTCGATTGCCGGCGAGTAGTTCCGCCCAGTAAGCCAACAGGTCAATGGTCCCGTTGATTCTGACGATTGCGAACAGCAGTGTCGCGCCGACCAGAATGAAAAACAGGCCGGACGGGAATTGGGCGATGACGTCCTTGATGGGAAGTCCGGCGACAAGCGTACCGACGGCGAACGCGGCGACCGTGGCGATGAGCCCGGCGTTGATCCTGGTGAACGAACCGATGGCGAACGCGGCGATGAGAACGGCGAAGGCGATAAGGGACAGCGTCATGGTTTGCCGACCTACTCTGCCGGGGCGGGGATCTTGATGCCGGCGCCGGACAGCAGTGCACCGGCACCACCAATGGCGGGCTCGTGTCCCAGGGACTTAAGGATTTCATACGCCGTGGCTGTGGCTGCGGTGAAAACGGGAAGCCCCAGTTCATCCTCGACCGCTTGCACGGCCGGCAGGGAGGGCATCTGCACGCACGCGGACAGGATGATCGCTTCGGCACCTTCCCGCTGAAGGTTGCGTGCGATCTCGGGAAGGTTCTGCGGGTCCAGACGGCCGACCGCCAGGTTGTCCGGGACCTCCAGGCTCACTGCCTCGAGGACCTCAATGCCAGCACCTTCGATGTACTCGCGAACCATTTGCGTCAGCGGCTTCATGTAGGGCGTGACCATGGCGACCTTGCGAACGCCCGCCTCCTGCAAAGTGCGCACCAGCGCGCCGGCACTGCTCGTCACGGCGGCCGGGTGTCCATTGTCCTGGGCGGCCTGGGCGAGCACGGCTTCGGAATCTACGTGCGCGTTCGGGCCCTGGGCCATGACGGCCACCAGGCAGGCGTAGGCGATGGTGTCCACATCGGCGTCGGAGACCGAAGCGGCGCAGTCGGCAGCCTTCGACACCATGGCCAGGAGCTCTTCCTTATTGACGTTCTTCATGCCGGCTCGCGCGGAATGGAACGTGTAACGGTGACCCGTTGCCTCGGACTGGCGGCGGAACAGCTCGGGCAGTTCGGTCTCCATCGTCGTGTTCGAGCTGGGGACGATCAGGCCAATCCGCGACAAACCCTCCGGCTTTGCCACAGCAGAGGTTTCGCAGGCGATTTCAGGGATGCTCAAGGCTTCTCCAGAGATATAGGGGAACGATCATGACCCACATCTTGGGTCGCGAACTCATAATGTGGGCTTCCGGAGTAGAATGTCAACTAGGTCACACGAGGTGACGTGCGTGACCTACGGACTTTCCCGACGGATAGGATGGCGGCTTGGCCAGAGGAAAGCAGGGGATTAAAGGCATGGCTGCGGAGTCGAGTTCGGGGACCACCCCCATCTTGGTGTTGCACAAGGTCGCTGAGATCCTCAACTGCTTCTCCGTGGAGGAGCCGGACCCCACGCTGCAGCAGATCGTGCGTCTGACCGGGCTTCCTCCCAGCACGTGCCAGCGCCTGGTGCAAAACTTGGTGCGGGAGGGTTTTCTGGACCGCGACGGCGACCGATACCGCATCGGGATCGGCCTGGTCAGGTGGGCTACGCCCGGGACTTTAGGACTGGATGTGGTGCGGTTGGTCAGGCCGGTGCTACAAGACCTTCGCGATGAAACCGGTGAGACGGCGTGCTTCTACGTGCGCGACGGTGCGTTCAGAACAGTGGTTGCGGTCGCTGAGACCCGCCACGTGGTCATGCGCCCCTTCATGGTCGGTCAAGTCATGCCCATTCATGCTGGAGCCCCCGGCAAGATCTTCTTGGCCTTCGATCCCGAGGCCAGGGACGCCCTTGTGGGTTCTTCCCTCGATCGGTTCACGCAATTCACTCCACAAAGCCTGGAACTACTGGACGCCCAGAGTCAGCAAGCCCAGGAGATGGGTTATTTCGCGGCGTTCGGCGAGCGACACGAAGACGTCGGTTCCATTAGCGCCCCGGTCTTCAACCACACCGGTCAACTGGCAGGAGTAATCGGGCTGGGTTTCCCCACCCAACGCGTCGGGCCGGACGATGTTGAACGGCTGGGGCCCATCGTGGCTCGGTCTGGGCGTGCTGCGAGCAACGCGCTGGGGTACGCGACCACGCCGTAAGCCCCCTATTAGCTGGAAGGTCGGCCGGTTCGGTTCGCGAGCCGCGCCTGCGCACGGGGCTTTATGCCTTAAGACCACAAAAAGCGGATCCGTCCTCGGTTGCCCAGCCGCCGGTGGCCCCGTCGGCCTGACCCCGGTGATTGCACCCGCCCACCCGAGCGACTGGTCATCGGGCCACCCCATGCTTTTGATGGCAAACCTTTAGTGCGATGGGTGCCCCTCCCCCGCGTCCCCACGGTGACGATCGGCCCGCCCGGCCCCTTCTGAGATGGGCCGGGGCATGCTTACCAACCCGAGCTCGGCGGGTGTTGCACTCGTCTGCCGGTGATGAAGTCGGGGATAGGATGGGCGCACGCTGCCAATAGTCAGCGAGTTCTGCGGGAGCCCCATCGGGGCTGAGAGGGCTTAAGAGCCGACCGCCACACCTGATGCGGATCATGCCGCCGGAGGAAAGGACATGCGGTGAGTGCTGCGTACCCTGCCGTCTCTTCACGTCCCGCAATCGATGCAGTCGATGTCGCGGTGGTGGGTGCCGGACTGATTGGCCTGGCCACTGCCTGGGAACTGCGTCGACGCGGCCGCTCGGTGGTGGTGATCGATCCAGCCCCGGGGGAAGGGGCTTCGAGGGCGGCTGCCGGGATGCTGGCCCCGGTGAGCGAGGTTCAGTATCAGCAACAGGCCCTCTATCCGCTGATGAGCGCCTCGGCCGCCGAATACCCGGGTTTCGTCGAGACCCTCGAACGGGACTCCGGGAAAAGCGTCGGTTACCGGGTCACTGAGACCTTGGTGTGCGGTGTCGATATCGCGGACCGCCAGGGCCTCACCGATCTGAGCCAGTTACAGCAACGCCATGGCATGGCGGTGGAGCAGTTGCCCCTGGGCGAGGCCCGTTCGCTTGAACCGGCCCTGTCACCGCGTCTTTCAGCCGTGTTCCGTGCCCCCGCCGATCATCAGGTCGACCCTCGCCGGTTGGTGGCGGGATTACTGAGGGTCCTGACCGGTCAAGACGGGACCGCGAGGCCACCAGACGGGAGTACGGATGGCGGCCTGGGGTGTGTGCGACGCGAACGGGCCAAGGCGTTGTTGCGGAACAGACGCGGGGCCGTGGCCGGTGTCATGCTGGCCAACGGGCAGCAGATATTGGCCGCTGAAACCGTTCTGGCCCCCGGCCTGGGCGCCGAGGGGTTTGAGGGTTTGCCGGCCAATTGCCGCCTGCCGCTGCGTCCTGTTCATGGCGACATCCTCCGGGCTCGCCTCCCACCGGGCGCGCGACCTTTGATCGAGCGGACCGTCCGCGGCCTGGTGCATGGTGTGGCGGTCTATCTCGTACCGCGCACGGACGGCACGGTCGTGATCGGGGCTACTTCTCGCGAGGATGACCAGTCGGGAGCCAATGCCGGCGGAGTGTTCCGGTTGCTGCGCGACGCCCAGGCCCTGGTGCCGGGGGTCGTCGATCTGGAGCTGATGGAGGTCATGGCCCGGGCCCGTCCCGGAACACCCGATGACGTGCCCTACCTTGGCCGTGTTCGTGGGCACGGCGGTGGCTTCGTGCCCGGCCTGGTGGTCTCCACCGGGTATTTCCGCCACGGTGTACTCCTTGCCCCGTTGGCCGCCCGCCTCGCCGCCCAGTTGATCACGGGTGAGACGGGAGCCGAACCGGATATCGATGCCGCGCATCTTGCCGCCACTGACCCGCAGCGCTTCGAACCGTCGGTCCTCGACCGTCAGGTGGTGTCCCCTTCGCACGTGTGTACCCGAGAACAGGAGTAGTTGATGCCGACCATCACCCTCAACGGCGCCCCCCGGGTCGTGTCTGGTGACACGACCATCATTGATCTGGTCTCCCAAACCGCGGCTCGGCCCCTGGCCAGCGATGGACGCCCGCTGGACGGAGGCGGGCTGGGTATGGCGGTAGCGGTCGACGCCGCGGTGGTTCCCCGTAGCCGGTGGTCTCGCACTCCCGTGCTCGAGGGCCAGACCATCGAGATCATTAC
The DNA here is from genome assembly GCF_937871995.1 of uncultured Citricoccus sp. Lineage (NCBI taxonomy): Bacteria > Bacillati > Actinomycetota > Actinomycetes > Micrococcales > Micrococcaceae > Citricoccus > uncultured Citricoccus sp. Next base: position 39,522 of record NZ_CALMQR010000103.1, read on the forward strand.
CGCCGTCCAGGGAGGTTGACACGTGGGTACCACCGCACGCCCAGACCCGTTCGTTCTCGACGAGGTGGAGTTGTCCTCGCGGTTGATTATGGGGACCGGGGGTTTGAGCTCTCTGCACACCCTGGAGCGGGCCCTGCGGGCTTCCGAGACTGAATTGACCACGGTGGCTCTGCGCCGTTACACCCCCAGGCAGGGAGACAGTTTGTTCTCGGTGCTGGAACGCAACCGGATTCGTGTCTTGCCCAACACCGCCGGGTGTTATACCGCCCGCGACGCTGTGCTGACGGCGGAGCTGGGTCGGGAGGCCTTGGAGACCGATTGGGTCAAGCTCGAGGTCATCGCGGACGAGGACACCTTGTTGCCCGACGTCTCCGAGTTGCTCGAGGCCACCGAGCAGTTGGTCGCCCGAGGCTTCAAGGTTTTCGCATACACCTCCGATGACCCGGCCGTTGCACGCCGGTTGGAGGACCTGGGAGCGACCGCCGTCATGCCCCTGGGGGCACCCATCGGCACCGGACTCGGCATTCTCAACCCTCATAACATTGAACTCATCACCTCTCGGGCCCGGGTGCCTGTGGTCCTCGACGCGGGCATCGGCACCGCCTCCGAGGCCGCCTGGGCTATGGAACTAGGGTGTGATGCCGTGCTACTGGCCAGCGCTGTGACCCGGGCCCAGGACCCCGTGGCGATGGCTACGGCCATGCGCCATGCCGTGGCCGCGGGACGACTAGCCGCCGGCGCCGGCCGTATCCCCGCGCGCCGCCACGCCGTCGCGTCCTCGCCCACGACCGGGCTGATCGCCACCGACGCCTCAGAGACTGTGGCGCGCGGAGACTGGGCACCCACCGGGGCAAGCCGATGACTCCGCTGCCTCCACTCGTAACTCCCGGCCCGCAGCTGACGGGCGAGGAGCTCGAACGGTACGCCCGTCACCTGTCTCTGCCCCAGATCGGGCTCCTCGGCCAACAGCGAATCAAGAATGCCCGAGTCCTCGTCATCGGCGCCGGCGGACTCGGAACTCCAGCGCTGCAGTACCTGGCCGCCGCCGGGGTCGGCACGCTCGGCATTGTCGACGATGACGTGGTGGCACTGTCCAATCTGCAACGCCAGGTGATTCATACGGTCGCCGACGTTGGCAGGCTCAAGACGGATTCAGCGGCCGACGCGGTGGCCCGTCTCAATCCACAGGTTCAAGTGCAGGTCCATCCCGTCCGCTTGACCGCAGACAATGCCGTGGACTTGGTGGGTCAGTACGACCTGGTGCTGGACGGGGCGGATAATTTCGCCACGCGGTACCTGGTCAGCGACGCTACAACGTTGACCGGGCGCCCCTGCGTGTGGGGGTCCATTCTGCGCTTTCAGGGACAGGTCAGCGTGTTCTGGGCCGGGCATGGACCCACTTACCGGGATCTCTATCCCGAGGCGCCCCCGCCCGGTGAGGTGCCCAGTTGCGCCGAAGGCGGAGTGATGGGGGTTCTTCCTGCCGTGATCGGTTCCGTCATGACCGCAGAAGCCATCAAGCTCATTACCGGCACCGGACAGCCTCTGATCGGGCGCATCCTGATGCACGACGCACTCATGATGACCTGGCGGGAACTGCAGCTCACCCCGGATCCGGACGCTGCCCCGGTCACGGCCGTGCACGAACCCAATCTCACCTGCACGGTCTCAGGTGATACCGAGGTGGCCCCGCATGAGACGCTCACCGCCCTCGAGCTGGCAAACCTACTTGCGCGCCGAGAGCGCGGAGAGGTTTCTTTCACCCTGGTGGACGTGCGCGAAGAATGGGAACGAGAGCTGGTCAGCATCCCAGGCGCGTTACCCGCCTCCCTGCAGCAACTTATCGCCGATGGAGAGGCTGCCCTGCCCAGGTGGGCCCGTGGCACCGACCTCGTGCTGCACTGCAAGACCGGGGCACGCTCCGCCACCGCCCTGACCAAGCTGCGGGATTACTTCGCCCACCGGGAGGAAAGTCTCCGCCACCTCGACGGCGGCGTGCTCGCCTGGGTGAATCAAGTCGAACCGGGCAAGCCCACCTACTGAACCGACGTGCTCTCCACACTTCCACCGTCATCGATCAAGGGCCGCGCGGCTGTCCGCACCAATTGATCTAGAGCTGGACAACCGGCGCTGGCTTGGGACACGTATAAACGGACTAACGGCAGCCCAGCTGGTTTACAAAACGTGCCTTCCCGGGCGAAGGCCTCCGTAGTCTCTGGCGATCGGGACTAGAGTGTAGGCCTCCTAGCAGCGCAGTAACAGACTCTGTCACGCTGTCACTCTGTGGTGTTCCAGTTCATTGCACTAACGGGGCATGGCGCTACGCGTGGAGGCTGGGAAAGTCTTGCTCGCCGAGTTCTTGCAGTCGTTGGCTAATCCCTTGAGCGGCGTGCAGAAGGGGTTCTGTGAAGCGTTCCAGGTTGGGGTCGAGCTGGTAGTTGACGAGGCCGACGCCCGCTTGGACGATTCCGTCAACGAGAACAGGTGCGGCAATGGAGGTTGATCCGGGGAGGTACTCTTCGGCGCTGGTGGCATACCCCTGCTCACGGATGGCGTGGAGCTCACACGTCAATTGGTCGGGGTTGGTCTGGGTCTGCGGTGTGAATTGGGCCAGGGGGGCAGTCAGGATGTGGTCCTGGGTTGGGGTGTCGCTGAAGGCCAGGATGGCCTTGCCGAGGCCGGTGGCGTGCAGCGGGATGCGGGCACCGATGCGGCTCTGCAGAGGGACGGATTCTTCGTCCGTGAGTTTTTCGATGTAGAGCGCCGTGAGGTCATCCGGGATGGCGAACTGGACGGTTTGCCGGGTCTTGTACTGCAGGTTGAGCAGGAAGGGCAGAGCGGTCTCTCGCACCCGACCGTGTAAGGGGGTGAGCAGACCCATTTCCCAGAGCCGCTTGCCGAGGCGGTATCGCCCTCCGGAGGAACGTTCGACGAAGTCTCCGGCTTCGAGTTCTCCGAGCAGCCTGAAGACGGTGGCCACCGGCAGTCCGGTGCTGCGGGAGATCTCGCTGATGGTCAGCGCGGGGGCCGCGACGCTGAACTGTCCCAGGATCAACAGCGCGCGTGCGACGACCGATCGCGGTAGTCCGGGTGCATCGGTGAATGCAGGCATTAGCGCTGCCTTTCGTTCAGGAGCGTTGAGAGGGCCCGCGCGGTACTTTGCAGCGCGGCAATTCTGGTGTGGTCTCGCCCTCCTGCACGGGGTGACCTCTCGTGTCGTAGTGAGATCGACATGGGGGGCCGATCATGGACGTCGAGGGGTACGGCGTATTCCACGGCCTCGGAGCCCTCGAGGATGACGCAGCGCTGCTCACGGGACGTGGTGATGCGCTGTTCGAGGTCCTGCAGCCCGCGGCGGGTCAGCCTGAGCCGTGCCCGGGTTTCCGGGGAAAGTTGTGCGGCGATGGCGATGCCGCCGGCGGTTCCATTGAGGGGGTGCATCTCCCCCAGTCCCCGGTCGGCGGCCATCGAGGCTGCGAGGATCTCGTCGACGCACATGGCTGCCTCGTCGAAGTAACTGAACACTCTGACGTCGGATTCGGTACGGGCGCTCAGGGACATCAGTAGGGGCCGGGCGCCATACCCGATGACGTCGTGACTGCGGGCGAGGATGCCCATGCGCCACATCAGGGGTCCGATGCTGTACGTGCCGCCCGTGTTCTTCTCCAGGGCGCCCATGCCTTCGAGCTTGTGCAGCAGGCGGTGCACGGTGGCGACCGGCAGGTTGGTGCGGCGCGAGATGGCCGAGAGTGTCAGGGCGCGGTGTTCGGAGTCGAAGGACAACAGCACGGTGAAGACGCGTTCGGCCACGGATTTCGCCCCCAGGGCGGTGACCGCCGATAGGGCGGTGGTATCGGTCGAGGGTTCTGCGGACGTGGTCATATCGTTCCTTTTTTCCGGTGCCCTCTAAGGATGGTTTTTCATTCTTTGGAAAACAAGCTGGTGATAGGGGTCACAGTGGAGCATGCTCGGGTGCACCCCCCGGGTCCGGTCCGCGCGTAGGCGATCGGTCGGCCCGTCCCGTTCAGTGCAAAGGACTCACCATGACGCAGATGGACACGAGCCAGGAGCCCCGTCGAGGCAGCGAGAAGAGCTTCCCGGATCCCTACGAGATTGAGACGCCGTCCGGTGCCGAGGGCTGGGAAGAGATGTATTCGTACCACAACCGGTTCTTGGAAACCCGGCGGGCGGAGGACTCTCAGAAGACTTGGTTCCGGAACTCGCTGCATTTCCCGGAGGTGTCGTATCCCTTTGATCATGCGGTCATTGACGGGTCCTTTACCGGGACCGGGGTGACGAACGCGCGGGTGTTCGCGCTGCCGCCGGCGTTGGGTCTGGATGTGCGGGTCATCAATGGGTACACGTACATGTCGACGCTGCCGGCCCCGGATGAGCAGACGCAGGCTCGGCGGGCTGAGGAGTTCGCTCAGCGGGCCGGGTATTACTTCCAGAACTGGGACACGCTGTACAAGGAGTGGGAGACGCGCGTCACCGAGGCGATTCGTTCCGTCGGGGAGATTGAGGTCCCCGAGCTCAGCGAGTTCGAACCCATCGAGAAGGTCCTGGAGGACCGTGGCCCGACCCAGGGCAACCTGCTGTTGGCCAGCTACCACCGCCTGTTGGAGGCCGGGGATCAGATCTGGACGCTGCACTCGGAATTCTTGAACCTCGGGTATGCGGCGTACCTGCAGTTTCTGACGCTGTGCAAGGAACATTTCCCGGAGATCGATGATCAGACCATCTCCCGGATGGTCTCCGGTATCGACGTACTGCTGTTCCGCCCGGATGATGAGTTGCGCAACCTGGCCCGCCTGGCCGAGAACCTGGAGGTGTCCGATACCGTCCGGGCGGCCACGTCGGAGGCTGAGCTGCGGGCCGCCCTGGGCCAGCAGGAGGCGGGCCGGCAGTGGCTGGCCGCACTGGATGAGGCCAAGGACCCGTGGTTCCACTTCTCCTACGGCTCGGGCATGTATCACTCCCACCGCAGCTGGATCGATGACATGTCGTTGCCCATCCAGGCCATCGGTGACTACATCGACCAGCTGCGCAACGGTGCGGACCTCTCCCGTCCGCTGGACCGGCTCCAGGCCGAACGTGACGAGATCGTGGAACGGTACCGGGACCTGCTCGAGGAGCAGGACCGTCCCGCGTTCGATGACGCGTTGGGGTTGGCGCGCACGGTGTTCCCGTACGTGGAGAACCACAACTTTTATGTCGAGCACTGGTTCATGACCGGTTTTTGGAACAAGGTCCGTGAGTTCAGCGCGAAGTTCGTCGAGTGGGGTTTCTGGGCGGACGTGGAAGACATCTTCTTCCTGCGGCGCGCTGAGGTCGAGGAGGCGCTCTTTGATCTGCAGATGGCCTGGGGCGCCGGGGGCGTTCCGCAGGGTGGGTACCACTGGCCGGCGATCATCCAGCGCCGCCGGGAGATCTACAAGGTGCTGGACGCGTGGAACCCGCCGCCTGCCCTGGGCCCGGTGCCCGGGGAGGTCAACGAACCGCTGACGATCATGCTGTGGGGTATCACCCCGGAGACCGTGGACCGGTGGCTGCGCGCCCAGGAGGGTGGTTCGACCTCCGCCGTGTTGGAGGGCTTCGCCGGTTCTCCCGGGGTCGCCGAGGGACGCGCCCGGGTGGTGCACCGTCCCGATGAGTTGGACACGGTCCAGGACGGAGAGATTCTCGTGGCACCGGTGACCAGTCCGAGCTGGACGCCGGTCTTCGGACGCATCCGTGGTGCGGTCTCCGATATCGGCGGCATCATGTGCCACGCGGCCATCGTGTCCCGCGAGTACGAACTGCCGGCGGTGGTCGGGGTCGGATTCGGCACGTCCAACATCAAGACCGGTCAGCTGATCCGTGTGGATGGCGATGCCGGCACGGTGACGATTCTGGAGGAGCAGGACTGATGTCACGCTATGTTCGCCCCTTTAGCGAGCTGGGGTCCGGGGACCGGGAGTCGGTCGGGGGCAAGTGCACCAGCCTGGGTGAGATGGTCAACGCCGGCCTGCCCGTCCCGGACGGGTTCGCGGTGACCGTGGACGCGTTCGAGGATTTCCGTGATGCTTCTGAACTGAGGGCAGATCTGCAGGCACTGGTGCAGGGAATGCAGGGTGCCGGCCCGCAGGAACTTCAACGGGCCCACGACCGGGCCGTGGAGATGATCCTGAATCGGCCGTTGCCGGCACCGATGGAAGCACAGATCACCGAGGCGTACGAGGAGCTGGTCCGGCACGCGGCACAGCGTCGCGGGTTGGACGCCTCCCAGGTCCAGATCCCGGTGGCGGTGCGGTCTTCGGCGACCGACGAGGACGGGGATGCCGCTTCCTTTGCTGGCCAGCAGGAAACGTTCCTGTGGGTCAACGGGGTCACCGCGGTGCTGGAGAAGGTCCGGGAGTGCTGGGCCAGTCTCTACACACCGCAGGCCATCGCCTACCGGTCCTCGATGGATGCTGCTGAGGGCGCGGCGACCTCTCGGATTTCCGTGGCGGTGCAGTTGATGGCCACCGCGGATGTGGCGGGAGTGACCTTCACGGTTAGTCCCAAGACCGGGGACCGCTCGGTGATTGCCATCAATGCCAGCTACGGGCTGGGTCAGGCCGTGGTCTCCGGCGAGGTCACACCCGATGAGTACTGGTTATCCAAGATCGGTCCGACGATCAAGGATTCCCGGATCGCGGACAAGGCCCACGAGTATGTGGTCAATGCCGCCGGGACGGGCATTGAATTGCGCGAGGTTGACGCCGAGCGGCGTGGGCAGGCCTGTCTGACGCAGGAGGAACTGATTGACCTGGCGCGCATCGCCATGGCGGTGGAGAAGCACTACGGGACACCGCAGGACATTGAGTGGGCGTTGGAACGCAACGCCGATGGCACGAGCACGATCATGTTGCTGCAGTCCCGGCCCGAGACCAATTGGAAGAAGCGCAAGGACGAGCAGGCCGCCCGGGCGAAGGCACCGAGAGCGACCACCGGCATGCTGAATCTGCTCTCTGCCGTCGCGAAGGGAGCCTGACCGTGGCCACTGAGAGGTCTACGCCCAGTTGGAGTGATCTGCTGGAGTTGGTTACCGAACTGGATGGAGCGGGCTTTGAGAACGTCGCCATCACCTACGGTGATGTCTCCGTCCGGCTCTCCCGGGGTGACTTAATCTCCGAGAACGGCAGTTCGAACGGGTCCACCCGGCCGGCCACGGAGGTCAGCACACCAGCTGAGGTTCCCTCCGCACCGGCCCCCGCGGCCTCGACACCAGAACCAGTAGCCGAACCAGCCCCGTCGGGGACGGGGGGCTCAGGGGTGGACACCACGGGGACGGCGGTGCCCTCCCCGATGGTCGGGGTCTTCTACCGCAGCCCCTCCCCCGGTGCACCACCCTTCGTCCAGGAGGGGGATCGAGTCGAGGCCGATTCCACGATCGGGATCATCGAGGTGATGAAGCTGATGAACCCGGTCCAGGCCGGTGTGGCCGGCACCGTGTCCTCCTTCGCGGTGGCTGATGCCCAGGCCGTGGAGTTCGGTGAGGATCTGCTCTACGTCGTACCGGAGAGATCATGAGCGATCCGGCGACGGTGCCCACCGTCCTGGTGGCCAATCGCGGAGAGATCGCCGTGCGGGTCATTGAGGCCGCCCACCGCATCGGCGCTCGTGCGGTGCTGGCCGTCAGCACCGCCGACCGTGACTCGGTGGGGGCTCACTTGGCGGATGAGACCATCGTCATCGGTCCAGCCCAGGCCTCGCAGTCCTATCTGCGACCGGAGTTCATAGCCCAAGCGGCTTTGCAATCCGGTGCGGATGTCGTGCACCCGGGGTACGGGTTCCTCAGTGAACAACCCGAGCTGACGGAGATTCTCGAGGCCGAGGGCGTCGCGTTCGCTGGTCCGCGGGCGGAAACGCTGCGGGCGGTCGGGGATAAATCCAGTGCGCGCAAGGTGGCCATCGCCGCCGGGGTGCCGGTGGCAGCGGCTGCACCGGTGGTGGACCCGCACGACGCCGAGCACCTGCGGGGGCTGGGTGAAAGCGTGGGGTACCCCCTGTTGGTCAAGGCGGTCTATGGCGGTGGCGGTCGCGGCATCCGGTTAGCCCCGGACTACGAGACGCTGGTGCAGTTGGCTCCCCAGGCTGCGGCCGAGGCCATCGCCGCGTTCGGCAATGGCGAGCTGTACGTGGAGCGCTACTACGGGGCGGCCCGTCACGTGGAGGTCCAGGTCTTCGGTGATGGTGACGGCGGGGTGCTGATCTTCGGTGACCGTGACTGCTCGGTGCAGCGCCGGCATCAGAAGCTCATTGAGGAATGCCCGGCCCCCGGGCTCAGTGAGCAGCGTCGTCGGGTACTGCATGATGCGTCCCGGGCGTTGGTCCGCGAGTTGCGCTACCGCGGGGCGGGGACCATCGAGTTCATGGTGGACACCCAGTCCGAGGACGTCATCTTCCTGGAGGTCAATGCCCGCATCCAGGTCGAACACCCGGTGACCGAGGAGGCCTTCGGCGTTGACCTGGTCGCCGCCCAGTTGCGCTTGGCGCTGGGCCTGGACCCCCAACTGCCCGAGGTACCGGCGGTGCCCCCGGCGACGGCGATCGAGGTGCGGGTGAATGCGGAGGACCCGGACCGGGACTTCCGGCCGGCCCCCGGACGGATCACTACGGTGTCGTGGCCTCGCGGGCCCGGAATCCGGGTCGATACGCACCTGCGCGACGAGTACTCCTTCCCGCCGTTCTACGACAGCCTCATGGCCAAGCTCATCGTCCGAGCCCATGACCGCGCTGCCGCCGTTGGCGCGTTGGAGTCGGCCGTCCGACGGACCCGCATCGACGGGGTGGTCACCACGCTGCCCCTGCATGAACACGTCCTGAACCACCCCGATTTCCGGGCCGGGGGTGTGCCCACCACGTGGTTCGGGCCCCTGTGGGAAGAACACTCCCGGGCCACGGCAGAGATGCGAAAGGCGGATCGATGACCGCTTCCGACACCACGACGGGGCGCCGGCCCGTTCGCTTCGTGGATACCTCGTTGCGTGATGGCAACCAATCACTCTGGGGAGCCACCGGTCTGACGACGGGCATGGTGGAGGCCTTGGGTACTGATTTGGCGCAGGTCGGTTTCGCGGCGCTGGACTTCACCAGTTCCACCAACCTGCTCATGGGCGCCAAGACGCACCGGGAGGACCCGTGGGAGCGGATCTCCCGGATGCGCGCGGCGGCCGGGGACACTGCCCTGTCGGCGATCACGACCGGCATGCGTTTCATGTCCTGGGAGCGGGCCTCGGAAACGGTGATGCGCCTGGCGCTGCGGTTGATGGCCCGGCATGGACTGGACCGGTTGCAGATCGCCGATCCCATGAACGACTCTGCCGCGGTCCGGATGGTGGCCCGCTGGGCGAAGGAGGAGGGTTTCGCGACCGTGGTCGCGGCCACCACGTTCACCGAGTCTCCGGTGCACACCGACGCCAGTTATGTCGAGGCCGCCCGCGAGTTCGCCGGGGATGCGAGCATTGACGCGGTCTATCTCAAAGACCCCGGGGGTTTGCTCACCCGCGACCGGGTCGCACAGTTGGTGCCGGCGCTGCGTGCGGCGGTGGTTGGCAAGCCGCTGGAACTGCACGGGCACTGCACGACCGGGGAGGCGCCCCAGAACTATATTCTGGCCGCCGAGCTGGGCGTCGACGCGCTGCACACCGGGATCGGGCCACTGTCGAATGGCACGGCCCAGCCGGGCCTGCTGTCCGTGGCGGACAACCTGGAGGCCGCGGGTATCCCCCACGTCCTCGACCGGGACGCCCTGGCTCGGGCAACCGCCATCATCGAACGGATCGCCTCGTCCCAGGGGTTGCCGGCCGGGCCGGTCATGCCGTACGATCTGGCACCGCACGCCCACCAGGTTCCGGGGGGCATGATGGGCACCCTTAAGCGCCAACTCGCCGAATTGCGGATGGAGGATGCGCTTCCGGCCGTGATCGCCGAATCCGGTCGCGTGCGGGCCGAGCTGGGGTACCCGATCATGGTGACCCCGTTCAGTCAGTTCGTCGGCAGCCAGGCGTTGATGAATGTTCTGGCCGTAAAGTCCGGTCAGGAGCGCTACAGCCGCATCCCGGATGAAGTCGTGCGTTTCGTCTTGGGCCACTTCGGCACCCCGGCCGGGGACATCGACCCGGGCGTGGTGGAACGGGTGCAGGCCCTGCCCCGGGCCAAGGAACTGCACTTCGAGCCAGCCCACAACGCCCCGCTGGAACAGATCCGTACCGAGCAGAGCCGCACGGCCGGTCGGGAGCTGTCCGATGAGGACTTGTTGTTGCGTCTGGTCATGGCCCCGGATGTCTTGGCGGCCGTTCATGCCACCGGGCCGGCTCCCACGTGGGCGGCGGACCCTGCCCCACGGGTGGAGTCGTTGGCCGATTTCATCCGGGCCGCCCATGCCCTGCCACGGTGGACGTCGATGCATGTGCGCCGCGGTACCCAAGAGATCCGGTTGGACCGGCGTACGGACCGGCCCACCACCGAGCAGGTGGGCGGGCAGAAGGTGAGCACAACATGAACACCCCCTTGAAGACTTCCGTTGCACTCTCCCCTGGCGCGCCAGCAACGACGGCGCCCGACTCGGAGGATGGTACCGCGCAGATCGGGCAGGTCCGCGCGGTCATGTTCGATGTCGACGGGTGTCTGCTGTTGGCCGACCAACCCAGTGGGTATGGGGGCACCGTGCTGCCTGGGGCCCGCCGCGCGTTGGAGGCCGTTCGCGCCACGGGGCGTGAGTTCGTCTGCTTCACCAACGGGTCGTTTCAAACCCCTGCGGCGATCGCCTCAACCCTGCGCGAGCTGGGTCTGGAGGTGAGTGATGAGCAGGTGATGACTCCGGCCGTGGTCGCCGCTGAGACGATCGCTCACCGGCACCCGGGGGGACGGGTGCTCGCGTTCGGGGGTCCGGGGGTGACCGAACCCCTTAGTGCCCGCGGGATTGACCTGGTGGAGTTGGAGGAGGCGGCGGCCGGCCGGGCCGGGGAGGTGGCCGCGGTTGTGGTCGGTTGGGATACCGAATTCGTGCGGTCCAAGATCGTGGCGGCCTCGGAGGTGATTCTCTCCGGTGCCGAGCTGTACACCACCTCGGCGGCGCCGACCTTTGCCTCTCATGAGCGGTTGAACGTGGGGGTGTCCGGGTTTATTGCCGCCGGGCTGACGCATGTCACCGGCCGGCCCTACCGGGTCTTGGGCAAACCCTCCGCGGAGGCCTTTCAGGCCATCTGTTCCCGCACCCACACTCAGGCGGACCAGATGCTGGTGGTCGGAGATGACCTGCAGTTAGAGACGTTGATGGCCCGCCAGCACGGGGCGATGGCAGTGCTCGTGACCACCGGGACCCACTCCCGTCAGGATGCCGCCCTGGTGGAGGCGGAACACCGCCCCGATCTGATCCTGGATTCTCTCGATGAGTTGGCCGACCTGCTGGAGACGGCGCCTGTGACCCCGACGGAGGTTTCATGAGCACGGCATCTCTCGCGCTGCCCCCGGTGACGTGGCAGCCTTCCGAACAGCAGGTGGCCCAGGCCCGGTTGACGGACTTCATGCGCTGGGTGGGCGAGCACCACGGGGTGCACCTGCGGGACTACCGGCAGGTGTGGTCGTGGTCGGTCACGGAGCTGTCTGACTTCTGGGACGCCGTGTGGCGGTACTTCGGTCATCTCGGTGAGGGGTTCGAGGGCCCCGCCCTGGCCACCGAGGCGATGCCGGGGGCGGTGTGGTATCCCCACGCCAAATTGAATTTCGCCGAAAACGTCCTACGTCATGCCCACGATCCGCGGTTAAGGGATGCACCGGCCATCGTCGACGTCGGGGAAGACGACGTGCGGACGGACATCACCTGGGCCCAGCTCGCCGGCCGGGTGGGGGCCCTGGCCCAGCAGCTCCGCGGTCTCGGTGTGAGCCCCGGGGACCGGGTGGCGGCCGTGTTGCCCAACATCCCGGAAGCGATCATCGGGTTGTTGGCCGCGGCCTCGATCGGTGCGGTGTGGACGATCAACTCCCCCGACCTGTCCGCGCAGGCCACCCTGGATCGTCTGGCCCAGTTGGAACCGACGGTGCTCATCGGGACGGATGGGTACCAGTTCAACGGCAAGACGTTTGATCGCACCGAGCATCTGGCTGACATCCGGACCGGGTTGCCCACGCTCAAGCACACCGTGGTGGTTAGGAAGCTAAACCCGGAGGTCTCTGCCGACACCTTCGATTTTCCCGCCGTGGACTTCGCCGAGCTGACGGAGGTCGCGGTCGATCCCATTATTGAACGGGTGCCGTTCGATCATCCGTTGTGGGTGCTGTTCTCCTCGGGCACCACCGGGGCCCCCAAGGGAATCGTGCACGGCCATGGTGGCATGACCCTGGAAGCCTCCAAGGGATGCGGGCTGAATCAGGACATGGGCCCGGGTGACTTGTACTACGTGGCGGCCAATACCTCCTGGATGGTGTGGAACACCCTGGTCAACAACCTCATGGTGGGGGCCTCGGTCGTCACCTATGCCGGCTCCCCCACCTATGGGCGCAAGGACCGGCAGTTTCAGATCATCGCGCAGACCGGGGCTACCATGTTCGCCACCGGCGCCGCGTACCTGAGTCTGGCGCAGAAGGCCGAGGTGCACCCAGGGCAGGATTGGGACCTGTCCCGGCTCCGGGCGATCCTCTCCACGGGATCTCCGTTACCGGAGTCGACCTGGCAGTGGGTCCACGACGAGGTCAAAGCTGACGTGCATTTGGGGTCCGACACTGGGGGCACGGATATCTGCTCCGGGTTCATCGGGTCCAATCCACTCGAGCCCGTCCGATTGGGGTACCTCCAGGGCCCTCTACTCGGGGTGGCCGTCCAGGCGTGGAACGAGGAGGGTGTGCGCGTCACGGACGAGGTCGGCGACCTCGTGGTGACTCGCCCCATGCCCTCCATGCCCGTGGCGTTCTGGGGTGACCCGGACGGTTCCCGCTACCGCAGCGCGTACTTCGAGAAGTTCCCCGGGGCCTGGGCTCAGGGTGACTGGATCACCGAATCCTCCTGGGGTGGTTTCATCGTGCACGGACGCTCCGATGCCACCCTGAACCGGCAGGGGGTGCGCCTGGGTAGCGCGGATATCTACGCCGCCGTGCAGCACGTGCCAGAAGTGGTCGAGGCGCTGGTCATCGGCGTCGAAGAATCCAACGGCGGGTACTACATGCCCCTCTTCGTGGTCCTGAAGGACGGGGTTACCCTGTCCGAGGAACTCACGGCTCGGATCGCCTCGACCATTAGGGCCCGCACGAGTGCCCGGCATGTCCCCGATGAAGTCTTGAAAGTCCCTGCCCTGCCGGTGACCCATGCCGGAAAGAAAATTGAGGTCCCGATCAAACGACTGTTCTTCGGGCATGCCCCGCAGGCCGTGATCAATCCCGGTTCGTTGGCCAACCCCGAGGCCCTCGACTGGTTCATTCGGCAAGCACGCCAGTATCAGCGCCAGCCCCGAGAACCCTGACCATGCTGACAGGCGCCCGGGCCGGTGGGGTCGGTGGGGTTCGGGGCTGTTGCCTGAACGCACGGCCCCGGGCCCGCGTGCCCAGCACCGAGGGCCCTTTGCTATTTTGACCGCCCGTGGAACATGAGGTGATGACGTGAGTACGACTGAACAGCACGCCCAGCAGGCCCAGGACATTTCCGACGAGGTCGCCGCGCGGATGGCCGTGGATCCCACCGCCCACGGTGAGGATCCGCGGGCCCTGGCGTTCGCTGCAGCCTATCCCGAGGTGCCGATCCCACCGTCCGGTCCGGTCAATACCGCGCCGATTATGTTAACACCGTCCACTGGGTACGACGCCCTGTGGCGGTCCATTGATCCGGAGCTGCGGTCCCGGGCTAACGACGTGCACTTGCCGATTTCCGCGGCATACGCGGCACGCCTATGCGATGCCTACCCTCAGGCCGATCGCGACCTCGTCCTGGTTGCGATCATCCTCCATGACACCGGATGGGCACACGTGGATCAGTCCCGGCTCATTAGCGAGGGATTCCGCGGAAGCGGTGACTGGCGCAAAGAACTCATCCGGTTCGAGCACGAAGTCCATGGATGCGCCGTGGCCCGCCGCGTCCTGAGCGCCCTGGGATATGACAGGGACTTCATCGCGCGTGTTTGCGAGATCATCGACGGGCACGACACCCGACATGTCGCCTACTCCCTCGAAGATGCCCTCGTGCGAGATGCCGACCGGCTCTGGCGCTTCGACGGCCCAGGCATCGCACTTTCCACGCAATGGACCGGGATGGAGGTAACCGGTTACATGGATCATGTGGAAGCCCTCTATGTCCCCGAGTTGATCACCGAAGCTGCTGTCCAGATCGCCCGAAACGACCTGGCACGCCACCGCGGCCTGCTCCGGACGTCAAGAATCTGAATCCTGCAGCCTCCACCCCACCTCGTCGGTACCCATCTCAGTATCGGCATGGGATCGTGCCCCATTGCCACAGTCACGCGTTTTATCCAGCGGGTACGCGAGACCATAGTGCTGCCCTGACGTATTCGGGACCGGCGTACTCCGCTGGTTATCCGGCTGCGGGGCTGGTCAGAAGCTTTCTACTCCGGGAAAGTCGTTCGCGTAGAGTGCGAAAACTTCGCAGAGGACGCGAATTCCGATGAGAACCTCACGCAAGCCCAGGTCGGGGGCGGTCTGATGCCCACCCGTCCAAAGACAGATCCCCATGGACGACCGAAGGTGTCCCAGGAAAGCGGCAGCGCCGCCTCCATCGCGGGGGATTCGTCCAGACTGGCGTATTCGCATCTGACGTGAACATGTCATGGTCTGATGGGAAAGTACGTTATCCGTTTCCTCGGTGATTGCCGATCAGTGAGCACCTTCTGTGCGAAGCAGCAGGCCAGGGCGCGACGGTGCTCATGGAATCCTCCTGTAGGTCCGTAGCGAGCTTCTGGGTGTGCCCTGAGCCACACAATGTGCTAGCTCCAGTGTGTGGCAGGTGAGGACGACACGTCTAAGGATTGACCTTCGTCAGACCGATCGATCGGCCTCATGGATGATCTGGGTGCCTCAGGATGGCGTTTTGGGCCGTGGAGGGACGAGGAGGATCGGATGCTGCACCATCCCGCTGCTGTGTTCCCCGAGAGGCTGAGTGGTCGGTCACTCCACGCGGCAATGCTTCGGAGTCCGCATGAATGTATGCGCTTCAGTTCCAGCTGAACGAAGCGTTGCACATCGTTGGGTAATCGGCATCGCTCGGCTTCCGAGTGAGGCAGGCAGCTTCATGACATGAGGCCTAGCTGGTTAGTTGTCGGTCGCGCCGACAATCTGCAGAAAGGCCTGGGTGGCGGGGCTGGGATTGAAGTTACTCCACGCGAGATACTCGCTGCGCGTTGGGCCGCCTGCGATCGGAACGCTCACTAGGTCGGGGTGGTGGTCAACGTACTTGGACGGAAGAAGCGTGATTGCAAGATCCTCTTGGACTAGAGCGATGATTAGATCGATGGCAATGGACTCGAAGGCCACGTTGCGGTTGATGCCTATCGCGGTAAATGCTTGATCGCTCTCGATGCGTACTGGTGTCCCGGCCGGGAAATCGGCAAAGACCTCCTCCGCGAGGTCCGCGAGCCGTAACTGCCGACCGCCAGCCAGAGGGTGGGCACTGCTAACGACCGCAACAGACTCATCCGACATGAGGTGGCGCCAGGCGACACCGCGCGGTCGCCGGTGCTGAGGGAGGCCCAACAAGCCAATATCAACGGCGCCGCTTGAGATGGCTGCTTCAAGCTCATGACTCCCGGCGACCTGCAGGGAAATGTGCACTTGAGGGTGAGCTTTGCGGAAGATTTTCAAGGCGGCCGGCATATCGATTGCTGTCACTGTTGGGATGACTCCCACGCTCAAATGGCCCCTGATGTGCCCTGCTGCTGCGGCGGCTTCCACGGCGGCCCGCTCTGCGTGCTCCAGGCTTGAGCGCGCCTCTTCTACGAAGGCTGCTCCCGCGGCGGTGAGTTCAACGCGTCTACTGGTGCGATTGAACAGCGCTACGCCCAACTCCTCTTCGAGCCGTTTGATCTGATGGCTCAGGGCAGATTGCACCACGAAGCACTTGGCGGCGGCGCGTGTGAAGTTGGCTTCCTCCGCCACGGCGACCACATAGCGGAGTTGCTGCAGTTCCATCCATCCATGATCGCCATCGATAGATGAAATGACAACCAGGTGTTGGACGTTCTTATGGGCGTTGTATGAGACTCGATTCACGGCAAGAGCAGAGTGAAACACAGCGAAACATATCGTTTACAAGTTCGTAACGCGAGTGTTTGACGTCGATAGGAGAACGCTTTGATTAGGCATATATTCATGTGGCAGGTTGCCGAATCTGCAAAGAACTCAGAGGTCCTTGATCTGCTTGGTCAGCTCTCGGATCGCCTCACGATGATCAACAGCTGGGAGGTCGGCGGACATCAGGGGGAACCGAATGAGAACGGTGAACCTTGGGATGGGGCCCTGATCACCGACTTCGCCACTTGGGAAGACCTCGAAGCGTACTCCACGGACCCGTTCCACGAGGAGATTGTGGGGCAGTTGCTTCCTATGGTCCGCAGCCGGGCTGTGGTCGACTTTGTCCGAGAAGAGGGCCGGAAGTGACTGCGGACCTGAAGGCCAAGGCAGGGATCCAGGTCGGGAAGAGCCCGTATGGATCGCACGACGAACTCGGTGCCTTGAACGCCCTGGCCGCCACCGAGCAGGCGAAAACGCTCAGCCGTGCCGATTCCTCGAAGGTCTACGACCTAAGTGTCGACTACTTCGTCGGAATGCCCAGCTTTCAGGGAGCCGGTGACCCGTCGTATCAAATCTTTATGAGTCACACCCCCGACGGGACGGTTGTCGACAACCTCAATGGAGTGGGCGCTGAGATCAACCGACATGTCTGCTACTCCGGTGACGTCGTCTTCCTCTACACGCACACCGGCACCCACATCGATGCGCTGAACCACTTCGGTGTCGATGGTGAGATCTACAACGGCTTCACTGCAAAGGACCACCTCGGAAGCAGGGCATGGACCAAGGGCGGAGCCGATGTCATTCCCCCGATCATCGCTCGGACGATCCTGCTGGACATCGCCAAGCTCAAGGGCGTGCAGTGTCTCGACGACTCTTACGCCATCACAGTCGACGATATCCAGAGCGAACTGCAGCGCACCGGCCTGACAATCGAACAAGGCGACGTGGTCTTCGTTCGGACCGGGCGAATGTCCTACTGGCCCGACGGCACGAAGACTCTGGGTAATCCCCCGGGGCTTGGCCTGGATGCCGCTCGGTGGCTCACGGCGCAAGGGATCAGCATCATCGGCGCGGATCAGGAATGCGTCGAGGTTGGTCCCAGTGAGCACGAGGACAACTGGCTTCCTGGACACGGACACTTCCTCACCGAGGCCGGTGTTCCCATGATCGAGCTCCTGAACCTCGAGGAGCTGTCGACCGATGATGTCAGCGAATTATGTGTGATCGCTGCCCCCATCCGGTTAAAGGGCGCCACGGGTGCCCCTATCCGTCCGCTCGCCATGAAGCTGATCTGACCAGCTCCAACGCGACCGGCACAGACAGGTCGTTCGGGCCCGGCCGGGCCCGAACGACCCACCAAGCGGAGGCGGCCTCAGGCGTTCTAGTGGATCCACCAGGTCTGCACACGAACCCTCAAGCCGATGGGGAATCATCTACCAAGAGAACGTGATCTGTCACAGTCGATCGCACGGAGACGCGTTCTCACTTCCTAAGGGGAAGCTATGGATCTCAAAGGCACCAACGACACTATCGAGGTGACCGACGCCCTGTACCGATCAGGTCCTGACGACGATCAAATGGGCAAATGGTCACTAATGATGGCTTTCTGGGCCATCAGCAGCGCAATTTTCATGCTGTACATCGGTGCAGCCATGGCCATGGCTTACGGCACCCGAGATGCGCTCATTGGCATCGCATTGACGATCGTCGTCTACAGTCTGATCAACCGCGTTCTCACTAAATACTCTCTCAACAACCGCGCTACGGTGGTGCGCTTTTCGCGCACCATCTTGGGCAAGTCTGGCACGGTGATCACGAGCATCATCCTGGCGCTGACGGCAATGTATTACTCAGTGTTCGAAGGTGTCATCGTGGTGCACTCCTTCCAGGCTGCCTTCGGTGGGGAAACCTGGTTCTGGAGTCTCTTCGTCGTGGCCTACTCCACACCACTGATCCTCGGCGGCGTGCGGCGTTTCCTGGATAAGTTCAACGGATGGCTAATGCCGCTTTACTTCATCGGGTTGATCGTCGTCGTGGTGTGGGCCGGTGTGCAGTACGGATTCACCGACACCTGGCTGACCCAAGGCCCCGATACTCCCCTACCGCTATCAGGGGGCGGTCCGGGCTGGCTCGCTACGTTCGCCGCATACATGGGCGTTTGGGTGCTGCTCATGTACACCATGGACTACGCGGCACTAGGAAAGCGTAAGGACACCAAGTTCCATGTCCGGGCCACCTTCACTTGGCCGTTCTGGACCATCACCTACGGCCTGAACGCCGTGGTCGGAATTTTCATCACGTTCACGATCCCCGGGGTGGATGCGTCCGAGACCGGCATAGCCGGTGGCCTGGTGGGCATGATGGGAATCCTCGGACTCCTGCTGGTCCTGGTCTTCCAAACCCGCATCAACACCGCCAATTATTACATCGGTGCAGCCAACTTGCAGGAGTTCGGAGAACGCCTGTTCAAAGTCAGGCTCCCGGCCGCTTTCTGGGTGCTGCTCTCGTCAGCAATCATCTTCGCGCTGATGCTTCTGCCCATCGTCGAGTATCTGTTGATCGCTCTCGCCTGGCAGGGCGTTCTGGTCACAGGGTGGATCTCCATCGCCCTCACTCACATCTACATGAACCGGTCACGCAAGCCAGAACACGGCATGCTCCAAGACGAGCACTACCGTCGCTTTAGCACCCCCGGTATGACCGCGTGGATAGTGGCCACCGCAGCGGGGATCATTCTCACCAGCGCGTTCCCCTGGGGAATCACCTGGGGCCCCATCGCCACCGTCGTACTCGCGAGCGGACTGTATGCCGTGCTGAGCGTGACATTGGGGCAGCGCACGGCACTCATCGTGCCCGCTCAGTCAACCCCAAGGTCCGAACTTGCGCAGAACGCGCCTTCCTAAAAGAACCGCTCTCCCCGACGCGCAGACTGGCGCGTATATCCCCCCCTATCCCCATTAGGAGACATCAATGAAACTCGGCGTTTTTCTTCCAAATGGTCAGAATGGCTATCTTCTGTCGAACGCGGCCCCCCAGTTCGAACCTTCATTCCAGTACATGCTGGACATCACCCAAGAGGCCGAAGGGATGGGCCTGGACTTCATTCTTTCGATGATCAAGTACCGGGGATTTGGGGGATCAACCGGTTATTGGGATGGGTGCCTCGATTCAATCAACTTGGCCTCAGGCCTAGCGGCTAGGACCAGCGAGATTGAACTGTTCGCCACGGTCCCGGTGCTCGGTCTCCACCCGGCCATTGCGGCCCGCCAGATCGCCACGTTCAATGACATCGCCAAGGGCCGCGCCGGAGTGAACCTGGTTACCGGGTGGAACGCTCCGGAATACGAGCCGATGGGCATGTGGCCCGGAGAGGACTACTACGACCGCCGGTACGACTACGCTGCCGAGTACGTCGAAATCATGCGCGCCTTGTGGCGCGATGGCCGAGTCACCTACAAGGGCGAGTTCTTCCAGCTCGACGACGCAACTATGTTTCCGACCCCGGGCCGCTACATTCCCATCGTCACAGCAGGGCAATCTCCACGGGGGCAGAAGTACACCGCGGAGTACTCGGACTACAACTTCGTGTTCGCCGACCGAGAGCTGCTCCCGCAAATCGTGAAGCCCGTCCAGGACATGGCTAAGGAGGCCGGGCGCAAGGTCGGAACGTTGCCGCTGTACCAAATTATTGCAGCTGAAACCGACGAGAAGGCCCAGGCCCGAGTGGATGAACTTGTTGAGAACGCTGACCATGAAGCCATCAAGAACGTCATGGGCAGCGCCGCGATGGACCCGCAGACCGGTGGAACGAGCAAGCACTTCCTTGATGGCCTGACAGCGGACCCGGAAGTCGGTAACGCGACATTTATGAGCTTCCCGGTACTGCACGGCTCCTACGAGACCGTGGCGGAGAAGATCATCTCGGTCGATCGCGACTTCAAAATTCCGGGCATGCTCATGACTTTCGTCGATTGGGTGCCTGACCTTAAGGCCTTCGGCGAGAAGATCTTGCCCTTGGTCCGCGAAAAGACCAGCGTGCTTCAGCCCGCCTAGGTCCACCTCTTGCCAGGCGGCCTGAGCATGGCACCACGCAATTCAGGCCGCCTGGAAGCCTCGCCACTCCTAACCGGAAGTCAGCGTCTTTGTTCCCTATCGGGGCAATAGAACAGCAGCTCGTCACCCCCGCCGCATCTGAGGGGAAACGGCCGGACTTACTCCCAACTCGCCTTTCCACAAAAGAAATGGAGTCATCATGGCTGTGAAGATCCTCTTGACCGGAGGGGCCGGATTCGTCGGGCGGGCCGTAGCCCGAAAGTTGCGAAGCGACGGTCTGGAGTACGTGGCTATAGATCAGAACGCCGGAACAATAGACGGTCACGATGTCGTGGACTGTGATGTGCGTGATACCCATCGGCTGCATGATCTCGCAGCACGACATGGGTTCGATGCGATCGCCCACTGCGCCGGTTACTCCGGTCCGATGCTGGGTCAGGACAATCCGGCGGCCGTCATCGCCGCCAATGTGGGTGGAACCGCGAACCTTCTCGAGGTCGCACGGGTTCACTCCATCGACCGGTTTGTTTTCTGCTCCTCGGTCAGTGCTGTAGGCCCCACCTCAGCACCAACCACAGAAGAGGTGGTTCCGCACCCCACGACCGTCTATGGGGCGACGAAGGCGGCCAGTGAAGACCTCATTGTCGCTTACGGGTGTACCTACGGGATCACGACGGTGAATCTGCGTCTTGCCGCGGTGTGGGGACCGGGACGAAACACCGTCTGCGCTCTTGGCACCATGATCAACGACGCGATGGAGGGCAAGGAAACCGTGTTCGAAAGGGGAAGCGACTTCCCCACTCAGTACCTTCACATCGAGGATGCTGCCCAGGCGATTGTTCTTGCTCTGAACGCCACCGGTCCCGTCCAAAGCACCTACAACATCAACGGTGGCGAGTACATGACCTTTTCGGCTGTGGCAGAGCAGGTCCGGTCCATATTGCCGGAAGCCAAGATCTCCATTGGCCCGGGAAGTGATCCTCTCTATGACTGGCAAGAACCGTTCAAGATCAGCGCGGCCCGACGGGATCTCGACTTCGAACCGCAGGTCTCACTAAAGGCAGGCATCAAAGCCTTTGCTGACGCCATCACCAACCACACCGAACGAGACGTCCCCGCCTTCGAACCCACATCCTGACCTGTTGTCGGTCGAGTTCTGTTCAACCGGCTGGACTCACGTACCCGCAGTCAACGCAGGGACACCATGACAGAAAGAAAGCACTTCTGATGACCGCCCTGAACCTCGTCTCGCTGTCCGCCAGCCCGCACGAGCCCTCCAAGACCACGGCCCTGCTCGATGCCATCGTGCAGGAGTTGGCCATTCACCTGGAGTTCTCCGAGCGTCGCGTACTCATGAGCGAGATCGGTGCTGAACTCGGATGCGCGCTCTCCAGGAAAGGAGTTGGAGAGAACGCCGCCAGAGCACTCGAGGCCGTGGAGAACGCCGATCTGATCGTTGTTAGCACCCCCACCTACAGGGCTGCCTACCCCGGCCTCTTCAAGCACTTTTTCGATTTCGTGCCCCAGGACGCATTGACGGGTACCCCAGTGTTCCTCTCCGCCATCGGCGGCAATATCTCCCACTCGCTGACTATCGATCACCAGCTACGGCCCCTCTTCTCCTTCTTCCAGGCGATTGCACTTCCTACAGGCGTGTTCGCCGAGAACGCCGACTTTGACGGGTACACCGCCCGCGAAGGCCTGCTGAGCACAATCAGCCACGCCGTGGGTCAGTCCCTGCACATCATCAACGCCACCACGGAGAAAGCAATCCCCTGAGCATCCAGCGCCGGGCACGGACCCACGTCAGATTGGAACAGGTTTCAGATGGGGATTGAAGGCAAAACCCGGAGGAAGGAAACACATCATGTCGGTAACAAGGCAACGCATGGCAGTAACCACGGAGGGCGCCACCAAGGTGAACGACTTCCACGATGACGAAGCGCTGGTGCGCAGGACCTTTGCGCAGTTCCCATCCGGGGTGTCAGTCCTATCAGTCGACTACGCCGGTGAGAAGCACGCCCTGGTGGTCTCATCCTTCATGGTCGGTGTCTCCCTCAACCCGTGCCTGGTGGCCGTGGCCGTGCAGAAGAACTCTCAGTCCTGGCCCATCGTCCGCCGAGCCGAAACCATCGGCGTGTCCATCTTCGCCACTGGGCAGGGCCCGCTTACCCGCCAGCTTGCCGGCAAGGACCGGGCTAAGCGTTTCGAGCGGGTAGCCGTTGAAGTGAACCAATCTGGTGCCGTCTACATTGAAGACGCTGCAATGTGGCTTGAAACCCGCCTCTTCAGTGAAACCGACGCTGGCGACCACTGGATGATCCTCCTTCATGTCACCCGAATGGGCGTGGACGAGAATACCGACCCCCTGCTCTGGCACGGCTCGCGGTTTCGCGAGTTCGCGACCGAGACGTCGTTCGACCTGGAATAAACCGTCCACGCCCCAGCTCCAAGAACGTGCAGGCTCTACTCCTTCACGCCTTCGGGAAGGCATGACGATCATCCGTCACTATCAGCGACGAACAACAGCAGTGAACATTCCTAACTGCATCGACTCTCCGGTGCCACACATGCATTCGGGCGAACTGCGCCAGGACCTCCTTCCGCGGCGCGCCCGTCGTGGGACCCCCGGTACGGCGCTCATCAACCGGGTCACGCGCATGGGTCAAATGGCGCGGTTCGTGAATTCCTGGGTCCAGGAGATCCCTAGATCCGCTCTGGATTGAACGGTCCTCGTGGAAGCACCCCGGTTGTCCTCGCGGCGACCAGTACGAGCAAACACAGAAGACATTAGACGCAACTTATTTCATTACAGGGAATGCCCCGAAAGAACATAGGAACCCTATGCGCATCGCACTAGCTCAGATACTATCCACCGCGGACCCCCAGCAGAACCTCATGCAGGTTCAGGCCAAAGCTGCTGCAGCCGCCGCCGAAGGCGCTCAGTTAGTAGTCTTCCCCGAAGCCACAATGTGCAGATTCGGAGTCCGCCTGGATACCATTGCCGAGATGACAGACGGGCCGTGGGCTACAGCAGTCAAGCAAATCGCCCGGGCCCACAACATCACCATCATTGCTGGCATGTTTACCCCTGCCGCCGACGGACGCGTCAACAACACTCTCTTGGCCACCGGCCCTAGTGGAGACGCTACCTACGACAAGATCCACCTCTATGACGCCTTTGACTACTTCGAGTCATACAAGGTCAATCCAGGCATAGAACCCACGGTGGTTCACATTAACGGCGTGGCCGTAGGTTTGGCGACCTGTTACGATATTAGGTTTCCCACGCTGTTCCAGGAGTTGGCGCTACGCGGGGCGGAGCTCATCGTTGTCAGCGCTTCGTGGGCGTCGGGTCCGGGCAAGCAAGAGCAATGGGAGATCCTCGCACAAGCGCGAGCCCTTGACTCCGCTACCTTCATCGCTGCCTGCGACCAGGCTGATCCTGCCACGGTGGGCATGGTCTCTGACGGTACCCCCAATGGCGTCGGCGCCAGTCTCGTCGTCGGGCCACTCGGGACCACCGTCGCATCCCTGGACGGGGCACCCGGTCTGCTGATCACCGACATCGACCTAGATGAAGTCCCCGTAGCGCGAAACGCAACAGGTGTACTCGTCAATCGCCGAGACTTCGCTCTCGCCCCGTATTGAAGAGCCAGGGGCCGCGCCTCGCAAGTCTCCGGCTCGGGGGTTGACACGGCGCCCCCTGCGAAGGAAACCACTGTCGACGAAGTCCTTATGCCGACGAAAGAGAACCCATCCTCTCGGTGCGACATCAGAGAGTCTCCCTGATCTGTACGAGAGCGTCACTGTATGCCACCGACTTCCCCTCACATCTGTATAGGAGCAATCATGCGGGTCTTTGAAGGGATTGTGGAGCACGGTGATGCCGTGGGACGTGAACTCGGCTTTCCGACAGCTAACCTGCCCATCGACGACCACTCCCTTGAGGACGGTGTCTGGGTAGGCCTGGTCCAGTGCAGGGAGAAGCGATGGCGTCCCGCTACGGTTTCTATCGGTCGAAGGAGCACGTTTTATTCCGAAGGCGGGCCACGACTGCTGGAGACTCATATTCTTGACTTCGACGGCCACCTGTACGGACTACCGATGCGAGTCCGCCTTGTCGCCAAGATCAGAACGCAGGCGAGCTTCTCCACGCTTGAGTCACTGATCGATCAGATGCACCGGGATGTAGAACTCACTCGACGATGGTTTGATGCACCACTCCCGTGCGGAAACACCGTGCGGTGGATAACGAGGCCGGTGGAGTTGGTATGAGCAGGCACACCGTTCCGGTCTGGGCGCTGCGACGAGTCAGCGCCGTCGTAGTCAAATACCCGCAGCCGACTGGCCGATCCAATGCTCGGACTTTGGACATTGCGCGTCGAACGGGACTGAGCAAGCGGTTGGTCCGTCAATGCCTTGCCGTACTCTCCAACCGGAGTTAGCGGCAGTTCTGCCTAGCGTCCCTCCGCTCGTACTCCGAGACCACATACACTCCCCTGGTCCCGAGGGAGGGGCGGAATGTGCGCCTGGCGTCTCGGCCCTCGCCGGCTGACCGGGCCCGGCCACAAACGGTGAACTCACCGCCTGACTTCGCGAATCATTTGGATAGAAAAAACACTGAGAGGACACGAGAACGCGATGAACTGCGTCGCCGCGACTGACGGCTCAGAGGAAACCATCGTCTACGACGTCAATGGGAACTACATCGGCACGGTCGGAGAGATCTACGGCCCCCGTACCGACAAGTTCGCGTCCCTGGCCGCGCAAAACAGCCGATTCGAAATCGTTTAGCGCTTTCCAATGCTGAAGCAGAAGCGCGAGGGATGAAGTCCCAAAACGTCACCACACCGCCGGAATTGAACGAAGAGAGGAGTGAACCATCACCATCCTGAACGAGACCTACACCCTGTCGAATGGCGTCGAGATTCCCAAGCTGGGGCTCGGCACGTGGTTTATCAACGACGACAGAGCCGCCGACGCGGTTCGCGCGGCCGTTGAGATCGGCTACCGCAACATCGACACTGCCCAGGCCTACGGCAACGAACGCGGTGTCGGCGAGGGGGCGCGCACCGCCAGCATCGCCCGTGACGAGTTGTTCGTGTCGACCAAACTGGCCGCCGAGATCAAGGACTACGACGACGCGGTCACCGCGATTGACGATTCCCTGGCGAAGATGGGCTTGGAGTACGTCGACCTGATGCTGATCCACTCGCCACAACCGTGGGATGACTTCCGCGGGGGCGACTACGCCGAAGGCAACCGTGAAGCTTGGCGCGCCCTGGAGGCCGCGCACCAGGCAGGGAAAATCCGCGCGATCGGAGTGTCGAACTTTCAGCAGCACGACCTGGAGAACATCCTGCAGGGCGCGACCGTGATTCCGCACGTGAACCAGCTGCTCGTCCACGCCGGCAACACTCCGACAGAACTCGTGGACTACTGCGGCGGCAAGGGCATCCTCGTCGAGGCGTACTCGCCGATCGCCCACGGTGCCATCCTGCAGAACTCCGACGTCCGGGCGATGGCGGAGAAGTACGGCGTCACGGTGCCGCAGCTGAGCATCCGCTACACCCTGCAGCTGGGCACCGTGTCGCTGCCGAAGACCGCGAATCCTACGCACATGCGCTCGAACGCCCAGCTTGACTTCGCGATCTCCGCCGACGACATGGACACCCTGCGGAACTTGCAGGTGCGGGACTACGGCGAGCACAGCGTCTTCCCCGTCTACAGCGGAAAGTGATGCGAGAGAAGAATCGACTCATGAGTGCTTGGACGCCCGAGCAGATCGCCGCGATCACCTCGATCGATGACTTTCACATCTCCCGGTACCGCCTGACGGCACGACACCCGGTACGCCGAACTAGATCTGGTCCGCCGTCGTCGACGGCAACGTCTATGTCCGCGCCTACAACGGCACCGCCTCCCGATGGCACCGGTCCGCCATGATCCAAAGAGCCAGTGAAGAAGCTGATGCCCCGGTGCCACACAGACTCGAGTGGCCGGCCGGCTGGGCTCAAGGCGCATCAACGAGAGGGTCACGCCGACTGGTGTACCCGGTGCAGACGTCCCGGCCGGCGTAGTGGGCCCGTTCCGTGGGGTGCAGGGGGCGTTGGTGGAAGTCGCCGTCGGCGTACCAGCGCGTCCAGGGTATATGCCCGTCCTCCATGGTGACGACCTCGGTGACCACCATGGCCCGGTCCTTGGAGTGCACCGCGCCCAAGGTGCAGGGAGGCCTTTCGAGCGGGGTGAGTTCCGGGTCAGCCTACCGGTGAACGTCACGGTGTTCCTGCCTGCGGCGGCCTCAGCGTCCTTGCGGTCAAGCGCTCACGCTAGAGATGTATTTCTTGGGCGGGCAGCGAGTGAGATCGATTCTGCGCCAACACGTCACCCCGCAACCGGCTCATCGAAGTTTTCATCGTCCGTTTCCGCCCCTCGCGCGGCGTCCCAGTTCCTTAGAACTGGAACACTCCCCCAGGCAATGTCCGGGCGTGGCATTCGGAGCAATGGCGTTGGCCGCACCCCTATCCACGGGGCGGTGTCCATACGGGCCCGTAAGCCTGATTACGCCAGGTAGAGACTGAACTCTGAACGCTTGGCTCTGTGCCGGAGGTCCTCGACAGAAGACCGCCGCACGGGCGCTACACGAACCGGCGGCGCTACCTCCCACGTCAGGACCTGGGCGTCCGGTCAGGAGGGACTCTTGGTGGCCTCGACGGCCCGCTGGCCCTTCCACAGTCCGAGCTCGTAGGCGGTGAAGGCGATCAGGGTCATCGCGATCAGTGGAAGGACGAACCATGCCAGCACGGCGGTGAATCCTTCCAGCGCATCATGCTCGGTGGCGGCAAGAACAAGGTACCCGGTGTACGCCAGGTACAGGGCCACGAACAGGGCCCCTTCCCACCGGGCCACGGTGAAGCCGGTGAAGGCCACGGGCAGCAGGGCGACCGCAGCGGCCAACATCACTGGGATGTCAAAGGCCACCGCGGCGCTAGAGACGGGGATGCCCTCCCAGGAGATCAGCGCGGGCAGTCCAAGCACGACCCCGATATTGAAGATGTTGCTGCCGACCACGTTGCCCACCGCCAGGTCACGTTCGCCCCGGCGCACCGCGATGATGGAGGTCGCCAGCTCGGGCAGAGACGTGCCGATGGCCACGACGGTCAACCCGACCACCAGACTGCTCACACCCAGGGTGGTGGCGATGCTCACCGCTCCCTCGACAAGCAGCGTGGCACCGCCCACCAGCAGACCAACCCCGAACACCACCAGCAGAAGTGATCTGCCGGGCGAGAGCGGGCGCGGTTCCTCGGCCGTTCCGGTGGCCGCCGGAGAGGACGGGTCCTCGGCCGGGATCACACCACGGGCACCGGGACGTGTCCCGCGCCGGCCGATGACGACACTCAGCACGGTATGCGCGACCACCCCGACGAAAAGGATCAACCCGTCGATCGCGCTGATCTCCCCGTCCAGAGACATCAGCAACAGCCCCACCGACATGGCCACCATCAGGGGCAGATCGAATCGCACCAACCGCTGCGTCGCGGCCAGGGGCAGGATCAAGGCGGAGAGACCGAGAATAAGCAGGACATTGGCGATGTTGCTGCCGACAACGTTGCCCACCGCCAGGCCGGGCTCGTCACGCAGGACCGCGCCGATGGTCACCGACAGCTCCGGAGCCGACGTGGCAGCTGACACCACGGTGAGCCCGACCACCAGGGACGAGATCCCCGCCCAACGAGCCAGGGCTGAGGCCCCTCGCACCAGGAACTCCCCGCCCAGTACAAGCAGCACTAACCCGGCAATGATCCGCCCCACGTCCAGAAGATCCATAGCCAGGAGTGTACGGATCACAGCCAGAGTCTCGAGACTATCGTCAGGACGATTCGTGGGGTGCTGGCGGCGCTGGTACCTCGTGGTCTGGGGCGAGGGCCGGTTGCAGACATTGACGGACACGAATGGGCCCACGCCGACATGTAGCCCTGCCAGCACCCCACCATTTATCTCCGCGGTGCACAGTCAACGTTCCCAGCCAGGCAACCGGTCCCGGCCGAACGGCAGAGCCTCTCCTGGAACCAACGATGGTTGAGGCAGGGGTCTGGTGAATTTTGCAGTTCACTTCTGAACTCGACAAGTGACCAAACAGGTACACCCGCTCCGCAGCTGTGTCCGATGACATGGTGTGCCGCGGACACATGTGTCCAGTGGGCGTCTCGTTGGACACCTTGTTCGTGACCGTTGGTGACCAAGGTCCCGGAGAATTGATGAAGACATCCGCGGTGGGACGGTGAGGCGCAGGCGGTCCTTAGTCGAGAAGCATCGGAACGAGCGAAATTGCGAATCCGACGAGGCCAATGACGAGGAAGCTGATGCCCAGGGCGCGACAGGTACCGGTGGCCTGCCGGTGAGGGTCCAAGCGCATCTGAGAGGGGTTCTCGGAGTCGATGTAACCCGTGCAGACGTCTCTGCCGGCGTAGTGGGCCCGTTCAGTTGGATGCAGGGGCTGTTCGTGGAAGTCGTCCCCGGCGGACCAGTGTGCCAGCGGTTCGTGGGGCCCGCGCACGATCACGACCTCAATGGGGACCAGGGCGGGTTCGGCCGAGCGCAGGGCCAGACCGATCGGGAACAGCGGCAGACCCAGACCCAAACCGATCCAGGACAGCAGCGCCCCGGCGATGCCGGCGCCTTCCAGACCGGTCACCGGTGACCGCCGCACGGCTGACCGGGAGCACCGGGGTCGCGGGAACTAGGCGGTGGCACGGCTGTCGTCGCGGATCTGGCCGACCAGTTCCTCGAGCATGTCCTCGAGGGTGACGATCCCGTAGGGATGGCCTGTTTCGTCGACGGCCAGGGCCAGGTGCGCCCCGTCCCGCTGCATCTGGCGCAACGAGGTCTACAGGTGCTCGGCGACGTGCACCCGCGGCAGGTCCCGGACCAGCCGCTCCGGCAGCGGCGCGTTCCGTTCGACCGCATCCAGGCTGAGCAGGTCCTTGACGTGGACGTACCCGCGCAGCTCGCCGTCCTCGGACTGGACCGGGAACCGGGAGTACCCGTTGGCGGCCACCTTCTCGATCTGTTCCGGGGTGCACCCGGCCGGGAGCGTGGTGACCTCGTGCAGGGG
>NZ_CALMQR010000104.1:0-6698 GCF_937871995.1 uncultured Citricoccus sp.
GAGGCCCCGGCCCGCAACCCCTCCACGCCGGAGCGGTCACTACATACCGTCTAGACCCGCCCGCTCGGGTTTCAGGCGGCGTCGAGCAGGGCGATGATCTGCCGGATCGAGAAGTGCAGTGGGGTGAAGCCGGGGAACCGGCCGTGCTGGGGCGGGGGCGGTGACTGACCGGCGTCGACGAGCGGCCGTGTGGGGTGGCGGTAGTGGTGGCCGGTGGGGGTGGTGACCGTGAGCTGGCCGGGGCCGGCGCTGTGGGTCCAGCCTGGGTTCTCCTTGGCGTAGTTGCAGCGTGCACAGAGCCCGGAGGCGTTGTCCCAGCTCGTCTGGCCGCCGGCGGCGTGCGCGGTGGCGTGGTCGAGGTGCTTGATCCTGGCGTTGCAGTACGGGGTGCGGCACAGCTCATCGCGCAGCACGACCATGCGGCGCAGCAGGGCCGGGAAGGTGCGTCTTCGGGAATCCATGGCCACCAGTTGACCGGACTCCGGTGCCGTGTAGAGCCGGCGCAGGAACACGTCCGCGTCGGTGTCGGCGACGATCTGCCGGGCCACCGGGGCGGGAAGGGAACCGTGCCCGGGGACGCGGGCCGGGGTGTCCTCGGTGCCGAGCAGGGCCTGGTCGGTCATCACCAGGTGCACCTCCACCGGGATGGCAGCGGCGGTGACCTGGCCTGTGAGGCGCTCGACCAGGGTGTCGGCCACAACCTGGGCCGGAGTGCGTCCCTCGGCCTCGCCGAAGGCCGCGAGGCGGGCGGCGGACTCGCTCAGGGCACGGTGGCAGGCTGCGGCCTGGGCCAGCGGCAGGGTCGCGGTGAGGGTGGCCATCCCGTGATCTGTGGCCCGGACGGTGACCCGGCGTTCGGCCACCGCGGTGTCGAGATGCTCTGCGGCGGCTGCCGGGTCCTGTTCCACGGCCAGCTCCCGGGCCACCATCGCCAACTGCTGGGCCCCGAGCACGGGCAACCCGTCGACCAGGGCGGTGTCCACCCGGCGCCGGGCGGTGCTCGTGGATAGCCGGGCGGTCTCACGGTGCACCACCCCGGCTCGTTCCTCCGAGATCGACCCCTCCGACAACGCCGTCAGGGTGTGCGTCAGGTCCTCGGACAAGGCGCGCGCCAGGGCCAGTTGCCGAGAGCCGCGGTGCGGGGACTCACCGCGGGCCAGGCCCAACTCCCCACCCAGGCCTCGTCCCCGCCGCTCGACCGGCACCCCGCGGTCGGCCTCGGCGGTGCGGCGTAGGGTGTCCAGGGCGGCCGTCTCACGCGCCTGGGCGGCAGCGCAGGCGGCCTTGAGCTGCTCCAGCACACGGATGCGGTCCACGGCCTCTGCCTCGGTGCCAGCCGGGACCATCAGCCCCAAGGCCATCCGCGCCGCGACCAGTTCCCGGGCCGAGCCCGGCACCGGGGCCGGGCTGACCGGACCGGCGACCACGGTGCCCAGCGGCACCCCGCAGGCCGCCAGGTCTGCCGCCCACTCCGGGGACCCCACCACGGCGCCCCGCAGCTCACTGGCGGGGCCGCCGGCCGGGCCGCTGGGCGACTCACCGGCGGGGCCACGAGTCTGTGCCGTACCGTCCTTCGGACTGTTCTGATCGAACATGTGTACTAATATAGGGAGGCGCGCGGACCTGATAAGCGTCCACGGCAGGACCGGGGACCAACCCGCGTCACGGGTCGTCTGTGGCGTTCCGGGCCCATGCGGCCAGGGGGCCCGCACATCATCCGCAACCCGCCCCGAACAGGCAACGGGCCGGTGGGCTGCACGGGCGTGCGGCCCACCGGCCCGTCAGGACTCTTCACCGGTCCGCGGTCACCGTCGATGTCCCGGCTGCCACCCCTGGCGAGCTTCTAGCTGGGGCCGGACGGCGCCGTCGTCGGGAGTGCTGGTGTCAGCGGCGGAGGGCCTTCTCCCAGGCCTTGCCGCGGAAGTACTCGTTCGACGGGCGCAGGTAGGCGAACACGATGCCCGCCACGCCGAGCGCCACGTAGACGATGCCCAGGCCGAAGGCCGACAGCAACGACATCGCGGCGAAGATGGTGCCGAAGATCCGGGCGACGTTGGACCCCTTGCGGATGCCCGTGGCGATCAGCCAGTACAGGCCCGCGATGAGCACCGTGAACACGATCGCCATCACGCGCACGGAGTCCATGAGCTCGTTGACGTCCACCGTCATGCCGGCGGCCCGGAACTGGGACTCGAGCTCCTCGACCATCTCGGGCGTCAGACCCATGGACGGCGAGAACGCCGCGAACAGCTCGATGACGAGGAAGGCGAGACCGGCCGCGAGGATCAGCCAGTACGAACGGTCGATCTCCTTCGGCCGCTGGACCGGGCCCATCGGCTGCTGTCCCTGCACCGGGTAGCCGTAGGGCTGCTGGGGGTAGGCGGGCTGACCCGGCTGGCCGTAGGGGGGCTGGCCCGGCTGGCCGTAGGGGGGCTGGCCGTAGGCGGGCGAGGGGTACCCCGGCTGGCCCGGCTGATCAGGCTGGCCCGGCTGCGCGCCCGGTGAGGGCTGCTGGGCCTGGTGCTGGGCCAGTTGCTCCGGGGTCAGCCGCACCCCGTAGCGCGGCTGGCCGGCGGCATCCTCGAGCGGCTGACCCGGCTGACCCGGCTGCGGCTGACCCGGCTGCGGCTGACCCGGGTGGGGCTGTCCCGGTTGCGGCTCTCCGGAATCGGGCTGGTCGGGACGGTTCTGCTCGGTCATGGGGGGTGCCTTCCTGGGCGTGGCGCGGTCGCGGGAGTCTGACCCCAACGGTACTGCCACTGGCTGAAGAACGGCTGTCCGGACGGGCCGCCGGCGTCTGCCAGACTGGACGCATGCCAGTCGCGACCGTCCACCTCGTCCGCCACGGAGAAGTCCACAACCCGGACCGGGTCCTCTACGGACGGATCCCGGGCTACGGCCTCTCCGAGCTCGGCCGGCGCATGGCCTCCGACGTGGCCGACTGGTTCACGCAGCAGGCCGAGCGCACCGGCCGCGCCCCGGCGGTGCTCGTCGCCTCGCCGCTGCAGCGGGCCCAGGAGACCGCCGCGCCGATCGGTGCGGCACTGGGCCTGGACATCGACACCGACGACCGGGTCCTGGAGGCCACCAACCGGTTCGAGGGGCTCTCGGGCGTGGGCAGCCGGTTGCGGAACCCGCGCTACTGGCCGCTCCTGGTCAACCCCCTGCGTCCGTCCTGGGGTGAGCCCTACCGGGCCCAGGTGGCGCGGATGGCCGCCGCGATCCAGGACCTGCGGGACCGTGCCGTGGAACAGGACGGCCCCGGTGCCGAGGCGATCATCGTCTCCCACCAGTTGCCGATCTGGGTCACCCGGCTCTCGGTCGAGGGCAGGCCGCTGTGGCACGATCCCCGCCAGCGCGAATGCACCCTGACCTCGGTCACCTCGCTGCACTTCGACGCCGGGCAGACCGTGCCGCGCGTCGAGTACCGGGAGCCGAACGCGGCCCTGCTCTCCCAGGCCAGCAACCTGCCCGGCGCCTGACCGGCGCCTGACCGGCGTCGGCCAGCTCACAGGATTCCACCAGCTTCTACTACGACCGGTAGAATCCATGGGAAGCCCCCGCCCCCGATGGAAGTTCCCCGAGCACCCATGACAGCCCTGCCCCCGCCCCGTGACTCCCGCGGACCCGCACTGAGCCGACGGAACGTGCTGGCCGGACTGGCCGGTCTCGCAGCCCTGCCGGTGCTGGCGGCCTGCTCCGGCGCGGACGACCCGCTGGCCGCGCAGGCCGGCAACGCGGACGGCAAGAACTACATCGCCGGAGACGGATCCGTGCTGGAGATCGCCGCCGCGGAACGCGGCGAGCCCGTGCGGTTCACCTCCACCCTCTTCTCGGGGGAGACCGTCGACGCGGCCGACCTGACCGGGCAGCCGGCCGTGCTGAACTTCTGGTACGCCGCCTGCGCCCCCTGCCGCATCGAGGCCCCGGACCTGCAGGCCCTGCACGAACAGTTCGAGCCCGCCGGAGTGCGGTTCGTGGGCGTCAACGTGCGGGACACCGCCGGCACCGCGGAGGCGTTCGAGCGCAACTTCGGGATCACCTACCCCTCCCTGGAGGACCGCGGGGGCCAGGTGCTGCTGGCGATGACGGACTACGTCCCCCCGCAGGCCGTGCCGACCACGATCGTGCTGGACCGCCAGGGCCGGGTCTCCTCCCGGATCCTCGGCGTGGCCGAGCCCTCCACGCTCAAGAGCCTGATCACCACCGTGGTGGACGAGCAGGCCTGATCCCTTCCATGCTGCAGGCCGCCACCGTCAACCCCTTCGCCGAGATCGTCATGGACGGCTCGCTGCTGCTGGCCGTGCCCGTCGCCCTGCTGGCCGGGCTCGTCTCCTTCCTCTCACCCTGCGTCCTGCCCCTGGTCCCCGGATACCTCGGGTACGTCACCGGCCTGACCGGCGCCGACCTGCAGGACCAGCGGCGGGGGCGGATGCTGGCCGGGATCGGGCTGTTCGTGCTCGGGTTCTCGGTCGTCTTCGTCCTGGTGGGCATCGTGTTCTCCCAGGTCACCATCTGGCTCCAGGGGGACGGTGAGTGGCTCACCCGGGTGCTGGGCGTCGTCGTGATGGTGCTCGGCGTGGTGTTCATGGGCGGGCTCGCCGTCTTCCAGCAGGACCGCCGCATCCACGCCCAGCCGAGGGCGGGGCTGTGGGGCGCGCCCGTGCTCGGGATGACGTTCGGCCTGGGCTGGGCGCCCTGCATCGGCCCGACCATGGCGGCCGTGCTGGCGATGTCCACCGCCGGGTCCACGAACCCCGGCAAGGGCGCCTTCCTGGCGTTCGTGTACTGCCTGGGCCTGGGGGTGCCGTTCCTGCTGATCGCCCTCGGTCTGCGCCGGGGCATGGGTGCGCTCGCGTTCTTCCGGACCCACCGCGTGGCCGTGATGCGCATCGGCGGGGGACTGCTGATCGTGCTCGGCGCGCTCATGGTGAGCGGGTTGTGGAATGACTGGGTCGTGCAGCTGCAGACCTGGTTCGCCAACGAAGTGAGGCTGCCGATTTGAGCCAGCAGGACAACGTGAGGGTCGTCCGGGACGAACGGACCCGCGAGGACACCCCCCAGAAGCCCGAGGTCGAGCTGCCCTCGCTGGGCTTCACCGGCACGCTGCGGTTCATGTGGACCCAGCTGACCTCGATGCGCACCGCGCTGATGCTGCTGCTGATCCTCGCGGTCGCCGCGGTGCCCGGTTCCCTGTTCCCGCAACGACCGGCCGGTCCCGAGATCGTCCAGGACTACCTCGAGCAGAACCCGGTGCTGGGGGAGTGGCTGGACCGGTTCCAGATGTTCGACGTCTACTCCTCGGTCTGGTTCTCGGCGATCTACCTGCTGCTGTTCGTCTCGCTCATCGGTTGCGTGTTCCCGCGCGCCGTCAAGCACGCCAAGGTGCTGCGCTCGGCCCCGCCGCGCACCCCGCGCCGGCTGTCCCGGTTGCCGGAGTATGGCCGGGTCGTGCTCGAGCCCACCGGCCCCGCCCCGGCCCAGGCGGTGGAGCAGGCCGCGCAGGTGCTGCGCAAGCGCGGCTACCGGATCGAGGTCCGCCAGGAGCCCGACGGCGGCGCCTCCGTGGGCGCCGAGCGCGGCTACGTGCGGGAGATCGGCAACATCGTCTTCCACCTGTCCCTGATCGGGGTGCTGGCCTTCATGGCCGTCGGCTCGCTGCTGAGCTACAGCGGGCAGAAGATCCTCGTCGAGGGGGAGGGCTTCGCCAACACGCTGGTCGCCTACGACTCGTTCACCCCCGGCAGCGCCTTCTCCGAGGACCGGCTGGTGCCGTTCTCGATGTCGCTGAAGAGCTTCGACGCCGTCTTCGACCGCGAGTCGCAGACGCACTACGGCCAGCCGCTGGACTTCACCGCGGTGATGGAGGTCCAGGACGGCACCGACGGGGAGCCCCGGGAGCAGGTCCTGAAGGTCAACCATCCCCTGGACATCCACAACACCCGCGTCTACCTGGTCGGCAACGGCTACGCCCCGGAGGTCACCGTGCGGGACGGCAACGGGGACATCGCCTTCCAGGGGCCGGTGGTGGCGCAGGTCCAGGACCAGGTCTACACCTCGCTGATGGTCATCAAGGCCCCCGACGCGCAACCCGAGCAGCTCGGCTTCGTCGGCTTCTTCCTGCCCACCGCCTACACCGGTGAGGACGGGGTGGCGGTCTCGATCGACCCGGACCTGTACAAGCCCGAGCTGAACCTGAACTCGTACTACGGGGACCTCGGCCTGGACGAGGGCGTGCCGCAGAACGTCTACGTGTTGGACACGGACGACCTCACCGAGCTGAACTCCCGGAGCGTGGACGCCGGCGGCATCACGCTGACCCCGGGCGAGTCCTACGAACTGCCCGAGGGCAAGGGCTCGATCAGCTTCGACGGCGTCAAGCGCTATGTCGGCCTGGACATCCACCACGACCCGGGCAAGTGGGGCGTCGGCTTCTTCGCGATCCTCGCCCTCGTGGCCCTGATCGTGAGCCTGTTCGTGCGCCGCCGGCGCGCGTGGGTCCGTGGCACCACCGGCCCCGACGGGTGCACCATGGTGGAGTACGGGCTGCTGGCCCGCGGCGAGGACTTCGGCCTGCGCGAGGAGAACCTCGCCCTGCGCCGCCAATTCGAACGGATGTGGCCCGTGGTCGCACCCGAGGACACCCAGAACCGACCGGAGTAACCCATGCAGCCCATCAACCTGCAGCTGGCCAGCTA
>NZ_CALMQR010000105.1:0-2670 GCF_937871995.1 uncultured Citricoccus sp.
CCCTCTGCTGTCCGTGTCGGCGATCAACCCGCAAGCAGTACCCGGATAGGGATCCTCTTACGCGCGCGAGGCGGATGGTGCTTCTATGCCGCCTGCATGGGTTAGAACTAGACGATGAGATGGCTCGGCAGGCGGTTCGGCCTGGATGAAACGGACTGGCCGCAGGATCCCAGACTGGACCAGTTCCGTGAGGCGGTATGGGAGCTATCGCTGGGCGGGGAGACGCGCGGATGGGTGACGACATCGGTCATGCCGATGCGATCCTTCCCGTTCTTCTGGGACAAGCAGGAGCAAATGTGGACCCAGGTGCACTGGGTCGATGGCCGGCATGAGTACTGCGAGGAGGACTACGGCCCCGAATGGTATTCGGTAGAGGAACTACGCGGCGGACATTTCTCCACATGGGATCCCTCGGTCAGTGAAGACGTCGACTTCGAAGCGACTCTCGTCACCGGCGCGGAACGAGATCGTCTCTGGACACAGTTGGACCACGGCCTCGAGCCTCACAGTCGAGACTGAGTCGACATCCACGTGTACATCCGTGCGTATTGGTTGGCAGCAAGGGTTCCCGCTGGGGATCCTTCTCCGAAGCGGATGCGGAACCAGGGGCGGAGCGTGACACCGGGTCATCTCCACGCCCCCGAGGGGGTGGCCGCTACGCTTCCTGGAGTGACTGAGGAATCTGAGACCCCGCAACGGCTGCCGTGGTGGGTGACCGCACTGGGCCCCGTGGGGCTGGGTGTACTCTCCGGGCTCGGTTACGCGTTCATTCCGTGGCTGGCCGCAGACATGCCGGACCTGTCCACGGCCGAGCGGTTCTGGTCCCCAGTGGTGGCCGGAGTCGTCGTATCGATCGTTCTGCAGGCAGGCCGATGGTGGCTGCAACGCAAGGATGCCCAACAGCGGGATGGGTCGGCGGTGACGATGGTGCGGCTCACCGGGCTGGCGGTGATCGCAGCGGCCGTCATTGTGCTGCTACTGGACCCGGACTCGCTGTTCCTGCTGTGGGGGGTGCCGGTCGTGGCCGGCCTGGTCGCTCTCGGGCTCAGACGACGATCAGTGCCCGCTGAGAACCGACGACTTGGCCTGTACTGTGCCTGCGTACTGTGCCTTGCGCTCTGCGTCCTGGCGATCGTGAGGGCGCTGACACCCGTCTCCTAAACGGATACGCCCAGCCAAAGATCATCCCGGGACTGTTCATCCAGCCCGCTAAGCGATCCCACACCGGTGCGATCCTCTGTCTGGTCCGACGCCGGCTGAACGTGCTGTGGGCCATGCGTCGCGACGGCACCACCTATGGCTGGCCCTCCCCGCTAACGACGGTGATGGCAGCCTGACCTTTCGAGAATCCGTGCCCTACGGCTGGTTGCGGAGACGAGCCTTGGCCCGCCTCCACTGCACGAAGTAGAACACGGCCAGGCTCAGCCAGCCGAGACTGATAGCCAAACGGAGATAGAAATAGTCCCGGTGGCCTTGAGAAAAGAACCAAAGCGTCCCAACGAGCTAGAAAAGGGCAAGCGAGAGCCAGAGCACCATAAAGGTTGCCATCGTCCGTGGCTTCGGTGGCGTACTCTGTTCCGGCGGGGCAGACGAATCGCCGCCGATTCCTCGCGCCTCTGCTGGTTCTTCCAGGCTCATCGGCGTCTCCTCATCGCGGGGGTGCATGCCCCTATCCGGTCCACGCTGAACAGACCTCCCGGTTGGAACGGTCTCACATGGGCAGTCTCGATCATGCGCCTCGCGTTCGCCTAGCCATGGCTGCTCGCGGAACAACGGCTGAGAGCTCCTGTTCCCCATCGATCAACGGGACGCCTCGCCGTGAGGCACCGGGCCCCGATGACCCCACCAAGCCCATCCCCTTGCAAGGCCGGCACCAGGCCCCAGGTGAGGACGAGGAACGCGTTCCTACATGTCAAAGTGGAGCGTGAAGAAAAACCAATCGTCCGCCAAGGTGCGCGCCCGCTTGGAACGGTCCCTGAACGGGCACGTGCCGGTCAGCATTGCCCGCCACGTCGCGCCCGACGAAGTCTTTGACGGCGTCGTGCTGGACCTGGCCGCCGAATGGGTGCTGTTGGCCTGCCTACGAGAGGGCGGCTACCTCAATGGATACACCGTGCTCAGGATCGCCGACATCGGCGCCGTGAAGACCGACCAGAGGTTCCTGCCCTTCCTCCAGGCCCACCAGCCCTGGCCCCCGGCCCGGCCGGCGGAACCGGTCGACCTGACCGGGCCGGCACGCTTCCTGAAGGACATTGCTCAAGCCGCTCCGATCATGGCCATCTACCGGGAGGCCCGGCGTCCGAACATGTTCACGGTCGGCGCCCTGGTGGAGTGGGGACGGAAGTCCGCGTGGATCCTGACCATCGACCCGGACATGACCTGGGATGACCACATGACCAAGTTCAAGTTCAAGCACCTCACGCGGATCGACTTCTCCGACGACTACACCCGCGTGGTCGAAGAGCTGGCAGGCCCCCTGCCACCGAGAGGGCCCCGACCTGAGCAGAAAGCCTGACGGGCCGTGTCCCTGCCGACCCGATGCCTTCGTGCCAGTTCCAAGCGGCGGGATCTAGTAGAACTACGCTTTTAGTCCCACCCGATTCCGTCCGTCTGGGGATCCGCCTGCGGCACAGTGTTGACGTCGCCTGCTCGGTTCACGAATGCCACGTC
>NZ_CALMQR010000106.1:0-14319 GCF_937871995.1 uncultured Citricoccus sp.
CTTCGCTTCGCCACGCTCGGGCTCCTTCTCTGACATAACTGCACGACGGCCGGGAGACGGTCAAGCCCCCGGCCGTCGAGCGACGGACTATGGACAGGTCACCGGGTGATCCCGGTGACCTCCTGCTGCTGTGGCACCAGCGGCGGCTGACCCGCCGACCACTCCGCGAACGCCTCCGGCGTCAGCTCCTCCGGGCGCAGGCCCTGGCCTGCCGAGTGCTTCCTGGACTGCTCGGGGGAGGAAGCGACCGAGGCGCCGTCCCGGTGGGGTTCTCGGGGCAGGACCGCGACCGGGTTGAACTGCATGGAGGCGGCCACGTCCTCGGCCCAAATCCGATGGTTCAGTCCAGGCTTGCCGGTGCTCGTGGCATACGCCCCGACCCGGTAGTCCCCGGTGACCGTGACCCGGTCGCCCTTGCGCAGCGAGGCCAGCACGTTCTCTCGCAGCTGGGCCCTTTCGACGGCCACGTCGTAGAACTTCGCCTCGGTGTCCTCCCACGCCCGGGAACTCTCGTTGAACCGGCGGCCGTTCTCCGCCACCGTCATCACCACCAGCTCCTGGCCGGCCTTCGTCCGCACCTTCCGGGGATCGCCCGTCAGGTTGCCCTGCACCGTCTTCTTGCCCACGCTCTCCATGGCTTTCTCGCTTCCCTGCTTGGTGTTGTTACTGGTTGTCGTCTGTTCGAAGTCGGATCGGGGTCGGGCGGGCAGCGCGGTCGGGGTGTAGTCCTCGCGCTCCAAGCGTCTGTGACCGTCCACCTGGTCCCACCCCGGGTGGATGTCGGCGGCTTCCTCTCCCGCGTCTTGGATTAGGGGGTGTGCCTGTCCGGCGGTGTCGATCCACTCGGCATTGTGGGCGTAGGCGAAGGGCTGGGCGGCGGGGGCCTCACGGAAGGTTGGCTTGGTGTAATGGATGTGCTCCGTCTGCACGAAGGTGTACCGCGCGGGGACATCCAGCCGGATCCTCGTGCCTGCTCTCAACCGCTCCGGGGCCACCAACTCCGAGTCGAGCTCACTGAAGTGCGCCCGGACGCGGGTCCCGTCATCGGTGTCGACCCACGCCTCCGTGCTCCATTGGCCCCACTCCACGCCGACGATCACCCCCTCGACGTTCGGCTCCTCGGTCCTCGGCTCCGTCATGCTGGCCTGCCTTCCTGTCCCGTTGACCTCGACCCGGCGCCGATGTCTTGTCCCCAGTTCGCCGCGACCCCGGTCCGGCCGCCCGCGACACACATCCAGGGCGCTACCGTCTCGTCGGTAGGTGCCGCCCGGTCACTCATCGCTCTGTGCGTTCATCTCGGTCCAGGCGGTTCCGTCGGGCGATTCCTCCCACACCACGGTCAGGTCCTCTGGGCCGCCCATGATGTTGACCGCAACTCCGGCCTGGCCGGGAGTGGCCGAGGTGTAGGCCAGGGCCACCGAGCCCACTGCGGCCACGGACCGGGCACGCAGGCCCAGCGGGTCCGAGGCCCCGTGCTCGACGCCGTCGGCATCCACGGCGCGGGCTCGCACGAACGTCACCCCGGAGGTGGGGCGGTCGAGGACCTTCTCGGTGCGGATGGTCGAGGCCGCGGTGATCCAGTCGTCCTCGTCGTAGTCCAGTTCGTAGGCCCCGACCGTGCCGGAATACGCCACCGGTTCCTTGTGCGTGCCGTTCTGCACGCACCCGGCGTCGTGCGTCATCTCCTTCAGTCGGGACCGCAGCTGGGCCACGTTCGGGTGCCACATCATCATCGGAGCCAACCCGGGGGCCTGTTCCTCGAAAACCTTGTACTCCATGCACATCGCCGCATACAGCTCGGCGGTCAGGCTCGGGTGCCGGTACCAGCACGCCGGAACATCGGAGGTCGTCAGCCGGTATTCGCGGATGAACCAGTCCACCCAGCGGCGCAACCCGTTCCAGGCATCCCACTGCTGACCGGGTTCGATCTCCCGCCACCGGGTGCCCAACCACTCCGGCGGACCCTCGGCGGCCAGGGCCGCCTCGACCTCGGGGTCCAGGTACGGCAGCGGGGACCCCGGTGCCTCGCCACCGGTTTGCTCGGGGCCGGGGGCCTCCTGGTTCAGCCAGGTGTCGTCGTCCTCGTCGTCTACCCATGGATTGCCACTCACCGGTGTCACCCTCCTCAACGCTGCTGTCTGATCCGGCAGGGCCTGTGGCCTGCTCGGAGACAGTTCGCAACGGGAGGGCAGCGGTGTATGTCGCTCAGTCCAGGTGAATCAGTGGGCGTATCGACGGGAAGCTGGCAACTTCTACGGGGCGGCTCGCGTCCACACGTTGAGGCCCACCTTTTTCCAACCGCTCTCGGTGAGATCGTCAGTATCCACGGAATCACCGACCAAGGTGTGGTCACCGGGTACGTTCAGCAAGGTCAGGGTGATGTCGTCGCTATCGGCCCCGCAGATCCGAGCGGTGCCGTCGTCGCCCCCCGTGTCGGTGATCAGGCATATCAGTCGGCCCAACCGCTCGGGCTCCGGTCCGTCCGTGTACGACACGTAGTAATCCACCCCGTTATACGAACCGACGGCGTAGGCCGGCTCCTCCGGATAGTCACGGGCGCTTTCAGGCGGCAGGCTCACCACGGGGGTGTCCACCAGGGCGGCGATAGCCGGGGCCGTGGGGACCGGTTGTGGTTCTTCCTGGGCGTAGCATCCCGACAGCACGAACAACCCGCCACTGACCATCACCATGGTGGTCACCCGGCCAACGGCCGGACGCGTCATCGAGGCGCACATGGCAGAACCTCCCGGGCCGACAGGATGCCAATGTAACCGTGCCGCCTCGGCCCTACCGAGGGCCGGTCTGCTCTCGGCAGCTGCACTGTGCGGCCCGATGGATGGGGCACGCTACGACCCGACGACCCGCAGCGACTCCCACGGAACGGACTCAGGACCGCCCGGTGTCGTCGGTGCGGCGCTGGCGGCGGTATTTCCGGGGTGGGCCGTCGATGAGGTTGAGCAGTCGTTGGACCATTTCGTTCACCGCGGCCTGGGCGGAGCCTTCGCCGGGGTTGGCGGCCATCCACCGGTGGACGCCTTCTTCGCAGATCGAGCACAGCCACATTCCGTCCCCGTTGGCGCGGCGGCATTCGGCGCGGCGGCATTCGGCGCGGTCGAGCACGTCGGTGCTGGTGGTGTGGAACTGGAGCACGGAGACCCGCTGGCACAGTTCGCAGTTCAGCGGCTCGGTGGAGCCGGGGACGGGGTCACTGGTGGTCATGGGTCTTCTTTCTGTGACGGCGGATCATCCTGACGACGATGAGCACGGTGGCCCGTCGCCGGTCCCAGCCAAGGTACTCCTTGCGCGCATCCAGAGAGGCGTGCAGTTGTTCGTGGTGGGCCCGGCACATCGGCATCAGGTCCTCATCTTTCTCCCGTGCCTTCCAGGCCCCGGTCACCGGGTCACGGTGCACCCCGTCGTAGCGCAGATGGTGCAAGTCCAGACTGCCTGCCTCGTCAAGGGTCAGTTGGCAGACCGGGCAGGCCGGTTCAGCGCCCCGGGCGCGGGCGTCGCGGAACCAGCGCACCCGGCGGAACCCCCACGCCGGTGAGCGCAGGTAGTCCCGGTAGCTTTCCGAGCCGGTGCGGGTGAGGGAGAGCCGTGCCATGGTCTCACCGCACCGGCACCGAGGCCGCCCAGTCCGCGACCGTGCCGGTGTCGGCGGTATCGGCGGCCGTGGGGGTGGAGGACAGGGTCTCGGCCCCGCCGGTGAGCTCGGCGGCCAGTTCGGCGTTGTAGGCCTTGGTGGCGGCTTCGATCTGCTGGGCGTCCTTGCGGTCGGGCCACTTGGTCATGCGCATCAGGATGGGCCGGCCGTTGCGGTTCAGCAGCAACCCCCAGCCGAAGGGCAGGCGGCGCAGTTCGGAGACGGTGAGTACCTCGGTGTCGTGCAGCTGTTCGGAGGTCGAGTTCGAGTCCTTGCCGCGGGAGGTGGAGGTGCGGGTGATCTGGCGTTGACCGGCCAGCCGGGAGAACAGCTCCAGGTCTTGGACGTTGGAGGCCCCGCCGAGCTGGATCTTCACGGTGGCCGCGTCGAACAGGGCGGTGGCGGGCTGTTCGCCCCATTCGTTGCGGGCCTGAGCCAGGGACTGGAACACGGCGAAGGCACTGATGCCCACACCACCGCCGTCGGCCATGATCTGGGTCAGCCCGGGCCAGGCCCCGGCGATGTTCGCGATCTCGTCCAGGACCAGCGTCAGCGGCGCATCGAGCCGGTTCTTGGGGGACTTGGCGGCGATCTCGCGGGCACGTTCGGTGATGGCGTCCATCATCGCGATCAAGAACGGGCCGGCGGAGGACCCGCCGGTCTTGGTGCCCACGATGTACAGCGTCCCGTTCTCGCGCAGGAACTTGTCGATGTCCAGGGTTTCTTCGACCTGGGTGGGTTTGAGGATCTCGCGGACCTCGGGCACGGACAGGCCCTTGACGGCGCCCTCGACGCCGAACCACTTGTTCTGCAGCAGCTTGGGTTCGCCGTCGATGATGCCCTGCAGCACCAGGTTCCAGTTCGAGGCCGCACCTGAGTGTTCGGCCAGGATCTTCACCGCTTCCTTGGCCTCGGCCGGGTTGTTGCCCCAGCGCATCAGGTCATCCACGGTGCGGTTCCCGAGGGCGGCGGCGTGCAGCAGGCATTCCATGATGGTCACCGCCGGGGCCTGCCACTCGGCGTTCGTGGAGGACGCCCCGAGCCCGGAGGAGCTGATCAGGGAGGTGGCGCGCTGGTTGGCGACCCGGGGGACCTCGCACCCGGTGATCGGGGACCACTTCAGGGTGGT
The DNA here is from genome assembly GCF_937871995.1 of uncultured Citricoccus sp. Lineage (NCBI taxonomy): Bacteria > Bacillati > Actinomycetota > Actinomycetes > Micrococcales > Micrococcaceae > Citricoccus > uncultured Citricoccus sp. The sequence goes on from NZ_CALMQR010000106.1 coordinate 4,776, forward strand.
CGGCTGACCGGTGAGACCCTGCGGGTCGAACAGGGCCACCGGGCCCTTCTGGCTGCGGAGTTCGGCGGTGGCGGCGAGGTTATCGGCCCGGGAGCTGGTGGTGATGACCGGGCCGGGGGCGTCCAGGATGGCCCCGATGAGCAGGTGCAGGCCCTTACCCGAGCGCGGCGGGCCGATGAGCACCACGGATTCCTCCAGGCAGCTCCACACCGGTGAGCCCTCGGCCGAGCCCAGCAGCAGGGCGGCGTCGGCCGGCTTGGGGTGCTTGAGGCTCGGGCGGACCTTCTTCGCCTTCTTCCGGGCCGCCCCGGCCCCGACCGCGCGGCGGATCTCCGGGCCGCGGGCCATGCCCTCGCGCCACCGGATGGAGCGAATGAAGGCCTGGTCGGACTGCTGGTACCGCATCCATGCGTACGCCCCGGCCCCGACCGCGACGGCCACGAGGACGGCCAGCCCGACGTAGGCGGCGATGAGCGTGCCAGTGTCGGCCGCGCAGCCAGCCACCGAGCCGAAGGCGGTTCCGTCCCCGGTAGCTACGAACCCGACCGGGTCGAAGAGCGTGGCCGGCCAGGCCAGGGCCCCGCATGCGGCCCGGTTGGTCAGCACCCCGACCAGCACGTAAGCCCCGTACAGGGCGAACACTCCCAGCAGGGCCAGCGGTAGAGCATTGTTCGAGGCGGTCGTGGACTGACGGTTCTCGGCGCTCATGCCCGGGTCTCCTTCGCAGCGGCCGTGACGAGGCGTTCATCGGTGTTGAACAGCCTGAGTTCGACGCGGGTGAGGTCGTTCTTGACCTGGAAGCTGGACCCGCCGAGCCGCCACAGGCCCACGCCCTCGTCCAGGTACTTCAGTAGGGACCGTTCCCGGTCGGAGAGTTCGAGTTCGTCGGTGGTGACCCGCAGCGCGGAGCGGTCTTGGCGGTAGATGACCTTGACGTCGGCGTCGGCCAGCAGGGACTTGGCCATCGCGGCCATCTTCGAGCCGCGGTCTCCGGCCATGTCCAGGTCGGCGATCTTGTGCAGGATCAGCACGTTGAAGATGCCGTAGGCCCGGGCCAGCTTCCAGGACTCGACCATGCGGCGCAGGTCGGCCTCGGAGGAGATGTTGTCCCACCCCTCTTCGTAGACCACGATCCGCTGGCCACCGTCACTGGTGGTGACCATGGCCTCGGTCCACGCCCCGGAGCAGGCGTTGACCACCCGGACTGCTTCGGGGCTGGCCCCCTGCAGGGCGGAGGTGTCGATCGAGGTGGCCGGGGCGTCGGCGGCGAAGTGCGCGGTGGTCTCCCCGTCGAACATCCCGGCCAAATCGCCGGTGGTCATCCGGTGCAGGGTCATCGCCATCACCGAGGACGCCTCGGCGACCAGCCGGTCGGGGTGGTCCTTGGCCGCTTCCAGGGCGTCGATCACGTCCGGGATGATCACGATCCCGCCCCGGGCCTGGGCTGCGGCGACTCCGGTGTCCAGGGCCAGGGAGAGCACGTGGTGCTCGGCCGGGGACAGGTCCCGATTCGTGAGGATCCGCACCAGCGTCACCAGGATGGCCATCCGTCGGGTGCGGACCGTCATCGCCCACCCCTCATCGCTCAGCGGCTCGCCCTGGGCATTCAGGGAGGGCCGGGTGCCCGGGTCCAGCGGGTTGATCCGGGTGCCCATGCCGGGGCCGACCTGGATGACCGACCCGCCCAGGGCGTGCACGACCCGGGTCCATTCGCCCTTCTTGTCGCTGGCGACGGAGAGCTTGCGCCCGGCCTGGACCAGACGCACGGCGAAGGACTTGGCCAGCGAAGACTTGCCCACCCCGACCTGGCCGAACAGGATCATCGACATCCCCGAGATGATGCCGCGCTCATACAGCTGCCACGGGTCGAAGCAGAACGCGCCCCCGCCGTTGAGGTCCCGGCCGATGTACAACCCGTCGGCGCCCAGCGAGGTCCCGGCCACATACGGGTAGGCGGTGGCCCCGGTGTGGGCGGTGGTCGGCACCCCGCGCGTGCGCAACACCCCCGTCCCGTGCAGGGACTTCGGCCGACGCTGACCGCCCCGGCCCCAGGTGGGCCGGGGGAAGTCCCCGGTGGTCTCGGTGCTCTGGTCCTGGGTGGCCTTGAGGGCCTTGAGCACCTGCCGGGTGGAGGTGAGCGAGGCGCGTTTTCCCTCCCGGTTGGCTTGGTAGAAGTCGAAGACCTCGATCTTCTGGCGGTTCTTCGTCGTCGGGCTCATCACATCTCCACCATTCCGAAGGGCAGGGCCGCGGCGAGCATCGCCGCGTCCTGTTCCAGGTACACCACGCGCAGCTCACAGTTGGCGTTCACGGCCCGGGAGAGCACGTCGGCGCAGTTGGCCTCCAGTTCCATTTCGTCGGCCCCGGTGACGGTGATCAGCACCGCCAGGTCCAGGCGGGCGTGGCCGTCGACCAGTTCGGTCTCTTCCCGGGTGATGTCCTGAAGTTCCCGGTCGTGCTCCAGGGTGTGGGGCCGGTCCAGTTTGTCCAGCAGTCGGGTGGTGGTGCGCCAGTCGGCCTTGCGCCGCTGGATGTGGTTCAACGCCCCCCGGGCATCGCGCGGCACCCAGACCACAGAGACGGTGTGCCGGAAGTCCCCGGCGAAGATCAACGGCTCCAAGAATCCGAGGCGGGCCTGGGACTGGGGGAACTCGGAGACCTTGTAGGTGCGGTGCAGGTACCCGTCGGTGCGCACATGGTCGGTGAAGACCTCCATGGCCACCGGACCGGCCGAGCCGGGGGCGACCCCGACCCAGTCCCCGGAGCGTTCGGAGATGACCACCGAGGCCTGCGGGTCGAACGCCGAGCGGACCAGGGCGGCCAGCGACCGGGGGGAGTGCCAGGCCTGCACGGTGGTCCCCGAGGCCGGCAGGGTGCCCTCGATGGTCGTCATCACCGACAGGGCCAGGTTCATGAACCCGGGCAGCCCACCGCCGAGGGACTTGATGCGCTTGGCGACCTTGTCCCGGGACAGCACGATCGTCATCCAGGTCTCGTGCACCGGCATGTCCTGGGCCTCGGCCATCAGCTCCACGAACGCCGCGTGCAGGAACGGGTTCACCGCCTCCCCGCTGGGCCGACCCTCTCCGGTGGCTTCGGCGCCCTTGGCGTTGTAGAACTCCATGACCTTGGACCCGGAGATCAGCGTGGTCTGGTCCGCGTGCTGGATCCGGGCCACCCCGGGCATCCGGGCGATCGCTGAGATGGCTTCGCGCCAGTTCGCGGTGCGGTCCTCCTGGGCGTCGAAGGACTCCAGGGCGAAGGCCTTGGAGGTGTTGATCTTCGCGCACACGATGCCCTCGCCCCGGCGCGGGTCGTAGACGAATCCGGCCCCGCTGGGCAGGGTGTACACGCGCAGTTCGTTGGCCTCCCCGGGCAGCCGGAACCGGGCCCCGGCCCCGGGCTTGATCCGCCCGGCCTCATCCCGAGACGTGCTGGTCTCACCGGGGGAGAGCACCGGGGAGGACGGTTCGGTGGGGGTCTCATCGTCGTCGGTGCCGTCGCGGCGGACGAAGGTCAGCTGGTTGCGGGCCCCGCGGACCAGGTAGCGCAGCCACAGCCCGGCCCAACCGATCAGGGGCCGTCCCATGACCGTGGGGATGACGATCCCGGCGGCCACCGCACCGAGGACCAGGGCGGTGAAAAACCCGCGGGGGAAGCCACCGGTGAACACCAGCAGCAGCATCAACCCCAGGGCCACCCCGAGGGTGATGACCTGGGGCCAGCTCAACCCCAGCAGCACCCCGGTGGTGCGTTCCCGGGCGAACCGGGCCCCGTCCCACGGGGAGTCCACTTGCTGTTCGAGGATCTGATGGGCCATGGCTACGTTGTCCTTCTCTCGCACGTCTGCTGGTGTTGCGGTCTCTGGTGGGGGTGGGTCGCTAGCGGCCGAGTCGGGCGGCGGTGCGGGCTGGGCGGGTGATCTGTCCGGCCTTGCGGGCCCCGCCGCGGACCACGTTGGTTCCCTGGCGCATCATGGTGTTGCCGCTGGCCACGGCGGAGCGTTCCATGGATTCGGAGGCCCCGCCGGTCAGGAACGAGACCATGGTGAGCATCAGGATGGGCATCGCTGCGCCCATCACGATCAGTACGATCCCGGCGGCCAGCTGGACCCAGTCGGTGCCGATGGAGGCGGCGACCATGCCGATCTTCACCACCAGTGCGGCGGCGGGTTTGGCCAGGATCAGGGCGAAGACCACCGAGAGCCAGCGGGTGAACACGGCCTTGGCCGGTTCCAGGCTCAGGGAGAACACGGCGGCGGGCATCATCACGGTCAGCAGGACGATGACGGCCAGGCGGAAGATCATCATCAGCATCAGCAGCAGGCAGACCCCGACGATGATGATCCCGATGATGAACGGCAGGATGGCCATGCCCGGGTTCTCGGTGTTGGTGGCCATCTGCCACTGGGCGTAGTTCTCGTCCATGAGCACCTGGCCGTTGGCTGCGTCGTAGGTCAGCCCGAACAGGTGCAGGATGGCCCCCAGGGCTGCTTCCTCTCCGCCGCGTTCTCCGGCCTGCAGGATCCACAGGCTCATCTGGTCCACTGCCCCGAGGACCACGAACATCAACCCGGCGACCACGTACACCGCCGGCACACAGACCACGGTGACGGTCAGGGCCCGGATGACTCCGGCGGTGGAGGACCGGAACAGGGACCAGATGACCTGGACGGCGACGAAGATCAGCAGGAAGGGGATCATGGCCAGGACCATGACGTTGAGCATTCCGGGGTGCTCGATCGTGGTGGCCGCCTGGCCGTCCACGTTCACCACGACCGTGCCCCCGACGATGGTCATCCACCATTCGCCGGTCATGGACCCGGCCGAGAACGAGTCCCGGATGAAGGCCCACGCGGCGGTGGCGAAGCCCAGGATGCCGTCGCGCAGGAATGCCTGCATCGGTTCCAACAGATTCATGACCCCTCCTTCCCGTTGTCCGGATCAGTTCAGGCGAACAGGGGGACGCCGGTGGCCCAGGAGATGATCCCGCCGATGGAACCGACGACGACGGCTGCGACCACGCCCCACAGCAGGATGCTCAGGCCCGCGTCCTGGGCCCGGCCACCGCCGGAGAGCTTGCCGAACAGCCACACCACCAGCCCGGCGACCACGGCGATGACGAACAGCACCAGCGCGGTGGCCAGCACCATCCCGCCGATGTTCTGCAGCTGGTCCATCCACGGGGCGTTGAAGTTCGGCGTCACCCCCGGGTCGTACCCCTTGGCCATCACGGACAGCGACGTCAGTGCATTCATGGTTCGTTTCCCTTTCCTTATGCCCCGGGCGGGGCTCCCCCCTATGCCCCCGTCGGGCACAGGAATCTGTTGTGCGGTCGGTCAGTCGATGGTGTGTGTGCGGACCTGCTCGTCCGATCCGCCGACCGCGACGGTGTCATAGATGCGCATCTCGACCTCGGTGCCCGAGGCCGCCTCGGTGTTCTCCGCCGAGCAGTCGGTGCCGGTCGGGTACCACTTCACCGAGATGATCTGTTCACCGGGTTCGACCGTCAGCCCGCCCTGGGAGACCTCCTTGACCACGGCGGCGCGCTTGGGCTGGTCGAGCTTGGGGTCTTCGTCGTCGAAGTTCCGGACCGCCTGCGCGGTGCAGGTCGTCTTGGGCGCCTTGCGGTCGATCACGACCTGCCCGGGGCGGGCGGCCGCAGGCATCAGCGAGTCGGTGCCCAGGGACGATCCCCACTGCACCGCCCCACCGAGCGAGCCCAGCACCACCGCCCCGAGCACCCCGGCCCCGGCCATCTTCAGGCCCTTGGTGGAGCCCTCCGATGAGCCGGTGGCCTTGCCGCCGAGCCAGCGGACCAGTCCGACGACGCAACCGATGGCCAGCAGGATGATCGCCGCGCCGATGAATGTGGCGGCGACCGAGTTCAGTCCGTCCGGGCCGGTCAGGCCCCAGGGATCAATTCCGTCGAGCATGATGTCCTCCTTGAGTGAGTTCTCGAGGACAGTTCGCTCGGTGACGTGGTGGTGTGTGTCAGAAATTCCCGGGGCAGGCCCGCCGGGTCACGGGCTTCTAGAGGCCGGTGATGATGATGAACACCAGGGCCCAGACCAACAGGACGATCACGGCCGCCCCGGCCAGCAGGACCCGGCCGCGCCCGGTAGACGCCCAGCCCGGCACACGGTCCTGGACCTGCTCGGGCAGCCCGGCATCCACGCTCGTGGCGACCCAGACGGCCCGGGCCCGCGTCATCCGGGCCCGACGTTCTACCCGACGGCGCAGTCGACGCTCCCGCCGGGAATCCCGGCCAGCGGCCAGACCCTGACCGGTGGGCTCGGTGGTCACGTCGCTCTGGGCATGTTCTGCTGGGGTGCCGTTCTCGGAAACTCGGTTCGTCGATGTCATCTCACTGCCTCGCCTTCTGTTCCTCGGTCAGCACGGTCATCGCCACCTGCAATAGGTGCCGGGTCTCTGCCAGGTACTGCCGTGCCGTGTTGCGGCTGAACCCGGTCACGTCCATCACGTGGGCCACCGTCACTGCCTCGAACCGCCCCCCTGCCTGGGCGCAAGCCACGGCCATCTGCCGGGACCAATCCCCGGACTCCCCATCGGCGGGCAGGCACTCGATCAGCGTCCGCATCGTCACCGGCTCACCGGCGGCCGCGGCCTCCTGGGCGCGGGTCACCACCTGACAGCACCGGATCATCTCCCGCCGGGACTGACGCAGCACCTCGGGGCTCACGCCCAGGCCGCGGGTTGCCGCCGCCACGTCGTCGCCGAACACCAGCACCAGGGCCAGCGCCCGGGAAGTGGCCTCGCGGTTCTGCATGACCTGCTCGACCACCCGGAGGACCTTGCCCACCCGCTGTTGGGCATCCAGGGCGTTCACCGTGGCCTCGGCATGATCCGGGATCGTCAGCGTCACCGCCGACTGCACCCGTCCTCCGGACATGTGCTCGGCCTGGCCCTGCAACACGGTGTCCCGCTGGCGGGATCGAACCCGGTCGATCGCCCGCCGACGGGCAATCGTCACCACCCACGCATGCAAAGACCCCTGCCTTGGGTCGAACCGATGCCGTGCGTTCCAGGCCGACTCCCACGTCGCTTGCGCCACGTCCTCCACATCAGCCGGCGAGCCCATGTCCCCAAGTTGCGACACAATCACCGGACGCACCCGCGTCACCGCCTCTGCGAGTTCTTCACCATCCAGAGCAGTCGTTTCCTGCTCGAACTGATCATTCATATCCGCCCCCAAGTCAGATCACCGCCGTGCGGCAATCCAACGTGTCTCTTTTAGGCGCCTGTTCGGGGAGTGGTTCAGATCGCGGGTCAGTAGGTAGCGCCTCATCCCTGCTCCCTCCACTGTTCCTCGGCGTGGTGCACCTGGAACACTTCCGGCTGCTTTTCCCGGAGAACCTGCAGGCGGCGTCGACTTGTCCGCTCGGTCAGTCCGAACTGGTCCACCAGCATCGCGGCGGTCACGTCGATGCCCCGTGCAGTCTGCTGGGCAACGAATGCGGCCACCTCGTCCAAGGTGCCGGCCCTCCGAGCCGCGGAATCGGGTGTGCTCGCGCTGGGTGCTGTTACGACATGGAGCGGCATCCGAGGTGATTCCGCCGAGTTGTCGTTGGGGGAAGCTTCATCTTCTTGCCGACTGGCTCTTGTTCCCTCCGAATCAGAGGTCGAGTCGGTGATCGGTACAGCATCGTGCGCTGGTATTTCTCGGTGCGCACGGAGCTTGGCGATTTCCGTCTGATGGCGGACTCTGTCCAGTTCGGCCGCGCGTTCAGCCGCATCTCGCTCATGCGCCATCTGGCGGTCGTGTCGTTCCTTCTCCAGCAGCATGTTTGCGCGAATCCGCTCACGTTCGGCACGTGCTTGTTCTATCTGTGCTTGCTCTCGTAGTTCAGCTTTCCTGGAGGCAGGGTCCTCGACGGCGACTCGGGACAGCTGTTCGGTGGCTACAAAGATTGCGACCGGGACCATTCCGGCAATGATCGCTCCGACCACGCCCTGCCACGGCACCGCCTGAGGGCTGCTGAGAGAGTGGGAAGCGTTGGCGAATACGGATAGGGCCGTGAACGTTGCCAGCGCCGCCCATGAGGGCCAGGTTGTCTCGCCACGGGCTTTGTGGACCAACACCGACGCTGCGTACACGAGGATCGCAAGGTCAATGAAGACCGGTACTGCCCACCACATGAATGGAGGGATGCCGAGCCATTCTGCGACCTCGTAGAGCGCCGTGAAGCTGATCGCGAAAGCGACAAGTCCGGCGATGACTACTCCGGCTACCACCAGCCGGATGAACCGTCCATCGTCCGGGTTTATTCGTTTGGGAGAAGCTGCTGAGGAGGCGGCTGGATCATCCTGCTGGTCCATGTTGGTAGTTATCGGTTCCGCCGATCGCCCTTCCTCTGCAGCAAGAACGGTGGACGCGTGCTTCCCGTCGAGCCGGTTCGGAAGAGGGGCCAGCTGGTTCTGGACCGTCATCGTGATTCCTCCAGCTGCTCCAGGACACCGTCCAGCTCGTCCACGGAATCCCTCAGATTGGCCTTGATCTCTGTCTCCGAGTCTCCGGCCGCCAGGGACCGGAACAGACGTTTGATGATGAACGAAAACACCACCAGGCCGCGTGAAACGTCTGATGCCAGGACGTGCAGGTCCTCGTCCGGGACCGTTGACTGTCCTGTGACAGGTGAGACGAGGCCAGCCACCTGTCCCGCGAGCTTGATCGTGCGGGGCAATGCTGCGTCTCCGGAGCCATGGAATTCACGCAGTATTCGAGTCACCCGCTCACGACCCTCTCCAGCGCGCTCTTCTAGGTTCAGTGGCGCAATGCCCGCAAGGGCGGCCGGCATCGCCAGCACGTCTTCCACTGACATTTGCTCTGGGCGTTCGTCCGGCAAGATCTCGCCCTCCACCACAGGGCGAGCGAGCGAAACGCTTGGAGTAGCTCGGCGCGCGGGATACGTCTTGCCGTCCCGACCCTGTGACCGAGAGGGGTCAGGTGATCCAGGTGGATCACCTGAACCCTCATCCCCTTGAGGTTTGGTTGATGTAACTCGTTGGACCGTGCCATATCCCAGCTGGGTTGCAGCACGAATGGCCCGGACGCTCATCCCGGACTCCTGGAGGGAGCGGATGACCTCCGGTTGCGATTCCTTTGGGGGACGGAGGTTCAGGTTGCCGAACTCTTCGGTCACGTAGGCGTCCCAGGAGCGGTAGCCCAGTGCCTTCCACGCCTGGCCTTGATATGCCGCCTGAATGAGCTCGTAAACATCGCTCAGGCCATTCCTGATTCGGGCGGTGAGGTCTCGTGCGGCATCTTTTTCCAAGGTGGCACCGTGGCCGCCTGCTGCTTCTGCGGCCACTTGCACTTCATTGCCCTGCATTTAGTCCCCCAATGTGATGGTCAGGTGAAGCGGTCGTCCTTCTCTTCCAGGCCGTGAAGCAGGACTTCCAACCGCACTCCAAGAAGGTGTGCCAGAGCCAGCAACTCTCCGATCCTGAAGTCGATCCGGCCCCGTAGTCGTGCTGATAGGGCGGTCTGCGGCATTCCGATTTGTTGCGCTGCCTCGGTTTGG
>NZ_CALMQR010000107.1:0-6156 GCF_937871995.1 uncultured Citricoccus sp.
CGAGCGCCACGGCGACCACCAGCACGGACCCGGTGACGGCCGCGGCCCACGCGCCCAGCGCGCCGACGCCCACGAGCAGGGCGGCGACCACGGCGGTGACCGCCAGCAGGGGATGCTTCACCCTTCCATCCTGCCATCGCCGCACCCGACCTCGCCGCTGCCTGCCCCGCGCTTCCCTATACTGACGTGCGAACCTGCTTCAGACGTCGAGGAGGCCAGATGGCCCGGTTGCTCCTGCTGAGCGGCTCGACCGCGCCGGTCCTGGAGGCCCTGGCGTTCCTCGACCACCGCGTCACGGTGGCTCCGCCGCGCGCCGAGTCGCTGCTGCGCTCCCCGGAGACCGACGTCGTGCTGGTGGACGCCCGCCGTGACCTGGCCGGGGCCCGCGGGCTGTGCCAGGTGATCCGCACGTCCTCCCCCTCCATGCCCGTGGTGCCGATCCTGACCGAGGGCGGACTGGCCGCCCTCTCCCCCGGGTGGGGCACGACCGACTTCCTGCTGGACACGGCCGGTCCCGCCGAGGTGTCGGCGCGGTTGCGGCTGTCCGTCGCCCGGGCCGCCGAGGACGCCGGGGCCACCGGACCGGGTGCCGAGGCGCCCATCCGCGCCTCGGGCGTCAGCGTGGACGCGGCCAGCTACACCGCGAAGGTCCACGGCGAGCCGTTGAACCTGACGTTCAAGGAGTTCGAGCTCCTCAAGCACCTCGTCCAGCACCCGGGCCGGGTCTTCACCCGCGAGCAGCTGCTGCACGAGGTATGGGGCTACGACTACTTCGGCGGCACCCGCACCGTGGACGTGCACGTGCGGCGGCTGCGGGCCAAGCTGGGCCCCGACCAGGAGCAGCTGATCGGCACCGTCCGCAACGTCGGTTACCGGTTCGTGCCCCGAGAGAGCGAGCCCGGTCAGGGCCCCAACGGCTAGTGTTGGGCCATGAACCGCACTGACCCGACCCCCGAAGCCCCCGAGGCCCCGGCACTGACCGTCAGTGCCGGCCGCCTGGACCCCCGGGCCCTGCACGACCTGCGTGCCCTGGCCGACGCGGCCGAGGCCGCGGACGGCAATCCCCCCTTCTCGGACCAGACCTGGGTGGAACTGCGCACCACCGACGACCCGGAGCGGGTCCGCACCGTGACGGCCTGGCTGGACCACTCCCCCGGGCGGGAGGGGGAACTGGCCGGTGCCGCCGTCGCGATCTCGGCCGACCAGGGCCCGGGGGTGCTGGAACTGGTGGTGCACCCGAACTGCCGCGGCCAGGGGGTGGCCACCGCGATGGCCACCGAGCTCTCCGACCTGCTGGACCGTGAGCCGCTGCAGGCCTGGGCGCACGGCAACCACGCCGCCGCCGCCCGGTTGGCCGAGCAGTTCGGCTACACCCCGGTGCGCGAGCTGCTGCGCCTGCGCCTGACCCACCAGTCGGACGCCGACGCCGCGGCGTGGAACGAGGACCTCCCCGAGGGCGTGACCGTCCGGTCCTTCGTGCCCGGTGACGACGACGCCGCCTGGCTCGCGGCGAACGCCGCGGCCTTCGCCGACCACGCCGAACAGGGCGCGATGGACCAGACGGACCTCGACGCCCGGAAGGCCGAGGCCTGGTTCGACCCCGAGGGGTTCCTGCTCGCCGTGGACGCCGACGGGTCCCTGCTCGGCTATCACTGGACGAAGATCCACCCCGGTGCCGACGGGCACCCGCCGCTCGGTGAGGTCTACGTGATCGGCGTGGTCCCGGCCGCGCAGGGACGCGGCCTGGGGCGGCTGCTGACCGTGCTCGGCATCCGGTACCTGCAGCGCCGGGGCGTGGACGCGGTGATGCTGTACGTGGACGCGGACAACGCGTCGGCCGTGCAGCTGTACCGCAAGCTCGGCTTCACCCGCTGGGACACCGATGTGATGTACGCCCGGTCATCCTGACGTCGACCCGCGGTCACCCGATGTTCACCTCCCGGTAGGATCACGAGAATGCCCAGCACCGCTGCCCGCTCCACCGCCTCGTTCCACGATCCCGAGCCCACCGCGGAGATCCTGGCCGCCGGGGTGCTGCCGTGGCGGGTCAACGGCCGGGGCCTCGAGGTGCTGCTGATCCACCGGCCGGACTACGACGACTGGTCCTGGCCCAAGGGCAAGCTCGACGACGGCGAGACCCTGCCGGAGTGCGCCGTGCGCGAGGTGCGGGAGGAGATCGGGCTGGACGTGGAGCTCGGCCTGCCGCTGCCGTCCACCCACTACACGGTCAACGGGGGCACGCCCAAGGAGGTCTGGTACTGGGCCGTCGAGGTCGCGCGCCAGAGCCCCCAGGTGGACGGCAAGGAGGTGGACCGCGTCGAGTGGGTGAGCGCCGAGCAGGCCCTCGAGCAGCTCACCAACGCCTCCGACGTCGAACCCCTCACGGTGCTGATCGCCGCGCACCGGGAGCGCACGCTGCGCACCGTCCCGTTCATCGTGCTGCGGCACGCCAAGGCCAAGCCCCGCTCCTCGTGGTCCCGCGCCGAGGGGGCCCGGCCGCTGGCCCCCACCGGCCAGCGCCAGGCGCTGGCCGTGCGCCGGCTGCTGGGCGTGTGGGCTCCCCGCAAGATCATCACCTCCCCCTGGCGGCGCTGCGTGGAGACGGTGACCCCGTACGTCAAGGACACCGGCCGGGGACTGAAGGAGAACGGCGCGTTCACCGAGAAGGCCGTGAAGTCCAAGCCCAAGCGGACCGGCAAGGAGGTCGACTCACTGCTGGCCAAGGTGCGCGCGAGCGTGCTGTGCACGCACCGGCCCGTGCTGCCCGTGGTCCTGGACGCGCTCACCGGCCGGGCCGCCCGGGAGGGCCGGGACGCCGTGCTGGCCGCCCTGCCCCGCAAGGACCCCTACCTCAAGCCCGGCGGCATGATCGTGGCCCAGCGGGCCGTGGACGCCGGCGGGCGGATCGTCTCGCTGGAGGTCTACGACGTCTGGGACGACTGACGTAGGGTCATCCCATGAGCAGCCAGGACACCCCCAAGATCGTCCATGACGACCTGCGCGTCGTGCGCGACCCGGACCGGGGCCGGATCGAGTTGTGGCAGAAGGAACAGTTCATCGGCTTCCTCGGCTACACCGAGCAGACCGTGGACGACCAGACCGTGGTCGTCCTGCAGCACACCATCATCGACGAGGCCTTCGGCCGCCGCGGGTACGCCCGTGCCCTGGTGACGATCGTGCTGGAGCGGCTCAAGGCGGAGGGCTTCCTGATCGTGCCGGAGTGCAGCTACGTGCAGGACTACCTGCGGCGGTACCCGGAATACCAGCCGATGGTCTACGAGGGTCAGCTGCAGGACTGACGTCCGCCGACCCCCAGACCGCGCCGTAGACTGCTGGGGTGAGCATTCCCACCCCCTACGAGGACCTCCTGGCCGATGTCCTGGCCCACGGGACCGTCAAGGAGGACCGCACCGGCACGGGCACGTACAGCGTGTTCGGCCGCCAGCTGCGTTACGACCTCGGTGAGTCCTTCCCGCTGATCACCACCAAGCGGGTGCACTTCCGGTCCGTGGCCCTGGAACTGCTGTGGTTCCTGCGCGGAGAGTCGAACGTGCGCTGGCTGCAGGAGCGCGGCGTGAGCATCTGGGACGAGTGGGCGGACGCGGACGGTGAGCTCGGCCCGGTCTACGGGGTGCAGTGGCGCTCCTGGCCGGCCCCGGACGGCGGGCAGATCGACCAGATCGCCCGCGTCGTGGAGTCCCTGCGCACCCATCCGGACTCGCGCCGGCACATCGTCACCGCGTGGAACCCGGCCGAGGTGGAGAAGATGGCCCTGCCGCCGTGCCACGCCCTGTTCCAGTTCTACGTGGCGGACGGCCGGCTCTCCTGCCAGCTGTACCAGCGCTCGGCCGACCTGTTCCTCGGCGTGCCGTTCAACATCGCCTCCTACGCCCTGCTGACCGTCATGATGGCCCGGCAGACGGGCCTGGAGCCCGGCGAGTTCGTCTGGACCGGCGGGGACTGCCACATCTACTCCAACCACGTGGACCAGGTGCGCGAGCAGCTGGCCCGCACCCCCTACCCGTACCCGCGGCTGCGCCTGAACCGGCAGCCGGAGGACATCTTCTCCTACGCGTACGAGGACTTCGAGCTGGTCGACTACCAGCACCACCCGACGATCAAGGCCCCCATTGCCGTCTGACGAACACCCCGGCCAGCACACCCCGTCCCGGATCGGCATGATCTGGGCCCAGACCCCCGACCGGGTGATCGGAGCCGACGGCGACATGCCGTGGCACGTGCCCGAGGACCTGAACCGCTTCAAGGAGCTCACCCACGGCCACCCCGTGATCATGGGCCGCAAGACCTGGGACTCCTTCCCCGCGAAGTACCGGCCGTTGCCGGGACGGACCAACATCGTGGTCTCCCGGCGTCAGGCCACCGCGAGCCGGATGCGGGACGCCGGCGCCGTCGTCGTGCCCGGTTTCCAGGAGGCCCTCGAGGCCGCGCACGAGGCCGACGGGCTGGACCTCATCTGGGTGATCGGCGGGGCCACGCTCTTCGAGCAGGCCCTGGACGTGGCCACCCTGGCCGAGATCACCCTGATCGACACCGACGCCGAGGGTGACACCTTCGCCCCCGAGCTGGACGCCCGGTGGACCCGGACCGCCGTGGACCCGGCCACCGGGGCGCACCGGTCCCGCACCGGTCCGGCCTACCGCTACGAACGATGGGAACGACAGGACCGACCATGAGCCTGCTGCTGAACAAGACCACCCTGACGTTCATCGCCTTCGTCGCCTGCCCCGTGCTCGGCCTGGTGACCGCCGTGATGGGACTGATCATGATCCTCTCCGGCGACGTGATCCCCGGCGTCGTCTTCCTGGTGGTGCTCACCCAGGTGTTCGTTGTCGGCGGGATCTGGGCGACGAGGAAACGTAGCTCACTGCTGGAGGACGGGTCCGGCCAGTAGACTGCGGGCATGGTTTCCCCCGAGTCGACCGAAACGGCCCCCTCTGTCCTGACCTCCGACACCGCCGGCACCCCCACCGTGGGGCTGATCGGCTGGCGCGGCATGGTCGGTTCCGTCCTCATGCAGCGCATGGAGGAGGAGGGTGACTTCAGCCGTGTCAACCCCGTGTTCTTCTCCACGTCCTCGGCCGGGCGCCCCGCGCCGGTGTACCAGGGCATGGACGGTGACGCCGGCGTCCTGCAGGACGCCTATGACATCGACCTGCTCGCCAAGCTGCCCGTCATCCTGACCACCCAGGGCGGGGACTACACCTCCGAGGTCTACCCGAAGCTGCGGGCCGCCGGCTGGGACGGGATCTGGATCGACGCCGCCTCCACCCTGCGCATGCAGGACTCCTCCATCATCGTGCTGGACCCGGTCAACCGCGGCGTGATCGACGCCGGCCTGTCCAGCGGCATCAAGGAGTTCGTGGGCGGCAACTGCACCGTCTCCTGCATGCTCATGGGCCTGGGCGGACTGTTCAAGGCCGGTCTCGTCGAGTGGGGCACCGCCATGACCTACCAGGCGGCCTCCGGAGGCGGCGCCCGCCACATGCGCGAACTGCTGACCCAGTTCGGCACCCTGAACTCGGTGGTCTCCTCGGAACTGGCCGACCCGGCCTCGGCGATCCTGGAGATCGACCGCAAGGTCCTGGCCGCCCAGCGCGACGGCACCCTGGACGCCTCCCAGTTCGGCGTCCCTCTGGCCGGGTCCCTGATCCCGTGGATCGACAAGGACCTGGGCAACGGCATGTCCAAGGAGGAGTGGAAGGCCGGGGCCGAGACCAACAAGATCCTGCGGACCCGGACCCGGATCCCCTTCGACTCCCTCTGCGTGCGCATCGGCACCCTGCGCTCCCACTCCCAGGCCCTCACCCTGAAGCTGACCCAGGACGTGCCGCTGGACGAGATCGAGCAGATCATCGCCGGTGACAACGAGTGGGTCTCCGTGGTGCCGAACACCAAGGACGCCTCCGTGGAACAGCTGACCCCGATCGCCGCCTCGGGGTCCATGGACATCCCCGTGGGCCGGCTGCGCAAGCTGGACATGGGCCCGGAGTACCTCTCCGCGTTCACCGTGGGCGACCAGCTGCTGTGGGGCGCCGCCGAGCCGGTGCGCCGCATGCTGATGATCGCCACCGGGAACCTCTAGGACACGGCCCCCTCCCCCACCGACCGACGGCGGCGGGCACCCCCACGGGTGCC
>NZ_CALMQR010000108.1:0-24290 GCF_937871995.1 uncultured Citricoccus sp.
GAGGAAGGGCCTTTTTGCTGTCCCAGCGTGTCACTGCTGCCGGGGTACCGCCACGCCCGGACGCCCGGGGCCCGGGACGCGCGTCCTGGAGCCCGGGGTTACCGTGGAGGCCACGGGAACGGCACGAGAGCCGAGCCCCGGTGATGAAGGAGTGCCGGACCATGGGACTGCTGCCCGAGTCCAGGAGCAGGCCCGCCGGAGACCGGGAGGACGTGCTGGACGCTGGGAGTTGCGGATGACACCCAGCGCGGCTGAAGGCACGAGCGGCCGGCCCGGCAGGGGCCGCCGGGTGGGCTTCGCCCGCTGGCGCAGCGACCTGGCCAGTGGCGGCACCCGCTACGACGAGGAGCTCACGGCGGCCCTGCGGTCGCGGGGGCTGGAGGTTCGCGAGTATCCCGTCACGGGGAGCTGGCCGCTGCCCTCGGACGGCGACCGCCGGCGGCTGTCCGGGGTGTTCGCCCGGGAGCAGGACTGGCTCATCGGCAATATCGTCGCCTCGGCGGTGCCGGAACAGGTCGCCGACGCGGTCTCGGCCGGGCGCCGGGTGACGATCCTGGTGCACTACTTCCCGGCCGACGACCCGGCGCTGCCGGCCCCTGACCGGTTACGACTCGCCGCAGCGGAGGCGGAGTCCGTCCGGGCGGCGAGCCGGGTGGTGGTGACCAGCGCCTGGGCCGGTGCCGCGGTGGCCGCCCGGTACGGGCGCCATGACGCGGTGGTGGCCGTACCCGGTGTCGACCCGGCCGTGCCCGCGCCCGGCTCGGTGCGCCGCGGGCGTGCGCCGATGCTGTTGTGGCTGGCCCGGCTGACCCCCGGCAAGGACCCCCTCACGGTCGTCGAGGCCCTGGCCCGGTTGCAGGACCTGGACTGGACCGCCCGGCTGGTGGGTCCCGACACCGTCGACGAGGTCCTCAGCCGCCGCGTCCGTGAGCGCATCGCCCAGACCGGGCTCACCGGCCGTGTCGAGGTGACCGGGCCTCTCCACGGCAGGGACCTGGACGCCGTCTGGGACGCCACCGACCTGCTGGTCCACACCTCGCGTGCCGAGACCTACGGGATGGTCGTCGCCGAGGCCCTGGCCCGGGGGATCCCCTCCGTGGTCGCGTCCGGCACCGGTGCCGTCGAGGCGCAGGGGGCGGGGGAGACGTTCCCGGCCGGTGACGTGGGCTCCCTGGCCGAGGTCCTGCGCGCCTGGCTGGCAGACGAGCGGCTCCGGGACCGCTGGCGACGAGACGCTGCCGGCCAATGCGCCGGCCTGACGCGGTGGCCGGACACCGCGGCCCGGGTGGCCGCCGCCCTCACCAGCGGGACTGCTCCGGTGCCACCACGGCCAGCACCCGGCGCTCGACGGCCTCGACGAGGGCATATCCCGCCAGCGCCATCAGCGTGACGACCACGACCGTGGACCACAGGGAGGTGTACCGGCTCGTCGCCGCGTCCACTGCCATCATGTTGCCCAGCCCGGTCCCGGTCGCCAGCCACTCGGCGACCGTGGCGGCGAGCAGCGCCGTGGGCGCGGCGATCCGCGCGGCGGCGAAGAACGCCGGCGCCATCGCCGGCAGCCGGCCCAGCACCAGCACCCTCGTGCGCGGCGTGGCATAGGCGGCGAAGACGTCGGCCACCTGTCCGGGCAGCTGGCCCAGGCCGTAGAGGCACGAGACCAGCGTGGGGAAGAACGTCATGAGGGCCACCACGACGGCGGTGCCGAACGACCCGCGGCCCAGCGCGGCGACCAGCAGGGGCGCGATCGCGATGATCGGCACGCACCGCAGGGCGACGGCGACGGGCGTCAGGGCCCGCCGCGCGCGGACCGAGAGGGAGAACGCGGCGGCCAGCAGCACGCCCAGCGCCAGCCCGGCGAAGTAACCGGGGACGGCCACAAGGGCGGTCTGGCCGGCCGCCGTGAACAGCTCGGCACGGTGCTCGGCGGCCGCCGGCGCGGACACCAGCCACTCCCAGACGTCCCCGGGGCGCTTGGCGAAATAGGGGTTGAGGTCAAGCAGCCAGAACAGCCCGGCCCAGGCCAGCAGCACGATCGCCGCCGTGAGGGCCACGCCGCCGGCGCTGACGAGCCAGCGTCGCCACGCAGGCCGCCGGGGGTCGGACCCGGGCGCGGCCAGCAGCACCGTCGGCTGTTCCGGTGCCAGTCTCCGGGCGGTGAGCGAGACCAGGGCGTACCCGGTCATCGACACCACGGCGCTGAGGATCATCAACGCCCAGAGGCCGTCGGTGTCCAGGCTGCGCAACGCCTGGATCGAGAGCACCCCGATGCCGCGTTCGGCCCCCGTGAACTCCCCGACCAGCGCACCGAGGAAGGCGGCGGGCACCGAGGCCTGCAGCCCGGCCATCAGGTACGGCAGGGCCGCTCGTGCCCGGACGGTGACCAGCGTGGTCCAGCGGCCCCTGCCGTAGGTGGCCGTCAGGTCGAGCCAGGACCGGGGCACGGCGCGCATGCCCACCAGCAGGGGTACGAGCGTGAGGTAGTAGACGGCCAGGGCCGCCAGCGTGACCTGCGGCCCGTCCCCGAACCCGTAGGCCAGTCGCAGCAGTGGGCCCAGCGCCACGAGGGGCAGGCAGTAGACGACCAGGGCGAGCCGCAGCACCGTCCGCTCCAGGCCCGGCAACAGCACGACCAGCAGGGCCAGGGCCACGGCCGCCAGGTTGCCGGCCAGGTAACCGAGCATCGCCTCGCGCGTGGTGAACCACAGCCCCCGGCCGTAGACGTCGGCGTTCTCCACGAGTGTGCCGATGATGCCGGAGGGGACCCCGATCAGGTGCCGGTCGGCCAGGACCGTCCGGCCGACGAGTTCCCAGAGGCCGATCACCAGGACCCAGCCCAGGAGCACGCGCAGTGCGGCAGCCGGCCGGGCACGGGCGGGGCGGGGGCCGTCGCCGTCGCGGCCCGTGGCCCGGACGGCCTGTTCGCCCTGCAGGACCATCCCTCACCCCTGGTCGAGGGCGTACTCGTCCACGCCCAGCAGGGCGCCGATCCGGTCCACGAGCTCGGTGAAGCCCCGGGAGTGCAGCTGCTCCATCCGCCGCGGCCGTTCGAGGCGGACCGGCAGGTCGGCGACGATGGACCCGGGCCGGGCCGACATCACCAGGACACGGTCCGCCAGCAGGACCGCCTCGGGGATCGAGTGGGTCACCAGCAACGTGGTGGTGGTGGCGCCGGACCACAGGGGTGGCAGTTCGATGTTGAGCCTGCGCCGGGTGAGCTCGTCGACCGCGCCGAAGGGCTCGTCGAGCAACAGCAGCCTCGGCTCGGTGACCAGGCACCGGGCGATCGCCGCGCGCTGCCGCATCCCGCCGGACAGTTGCGCCGGGCGGGCCTTCTCGAACCCGGCCAGGCCGACCATGTCCAGCAACCGCGTGACCTTGCGGTGGTCGACCGGCTGACCGGCCAGCCGGCGGGCCAGGGCCACGTTGCCGGCGGCGGTCCGCCAGGGCAGCAGCGAGGCGTCCTGGAAGGCGATGGCCAGCTCGCCGCGCCGGCGCACCGCGAGCGGGTCGTCACCGTCGATGCGCACCGAGCCGCCGGCGTCGGGGTGTTCCAGGCCCGCGATGATCCGCAGCAGGGTGGACTTCCCGCACCCGGAGGGCCCCACCAGCGCCGTGACCGAACCGGCCTCCAGGGTCAGGTCCAGGGACGCCAGGACGGGCAGCGGCTCCGCCGGGCCGGGGAAGGTCTTGGCGACGGCGGTGCACAGCACCTCGGGGGCCGGCCGTCCCGCCGTGCGGGCGCTCTGCACGCCGGTCACGCGGTGGGCCCGTCCCGGTACACCTCGTCGAGGATGCTCCGGTCCCACATCTGCTCGGTGGCCCCCTCGATGCCGAGCAGGTCGAACAGCCGCAGGTTCTCCTGGACCTGGTCGTCGGTGAACCACCCGAAGCCGAACTGCTCGGTCGCCTCGGAGAACATGATGTCGAGCTGTACCGTCGCCTGTTCCTGCTGCGTCTCCAGGTCCAGGCCGGCATCGGGGTAGGCCCGGACGGCGAGGTCGGCGGCGGCCCGGGGATCGTCCTGGTAGAGCTGCCAGCCGCGGGCGTCCCCGCGGAGCAGCCGGATGACCTGGTCGCGCCGCGCCTCGTCCTGGAGACTGGAACGCAGCACGGTGTAGGTCTGGCTCATCGGGTCGTAGCCGAAGTCGGCGAGCAGCATCGAGTGCCCCTCGATGCCCTGGACGGCCAGCGCCACGGGAAGGTCGTTGTAGAAGCAGTAGAGGCCGTCGACCTGGCCGGCCGTGAGGACCGCCGGGTCGTACTGGCTCGGGACGAACTCGACCTGGTCCTGGGTCAGGTCGTTGATGGCCAGGAAGGCCTCCAGCCCGGGGGTGTCCGTGCCGGCCACGCCGATCTTCCTGCCCACCAGGTCCTGGGGGGAGGTCAACGGCGCATCCGCCAGGGACAGGATCGTCACGGGGCTCTTCTGGTACTGGGCACCGATGATGACCAGCTCGGCGCCCTCGGCATTGGACCGGGCAACACCGTCCGCCACCGAGACATTCATCAGCGCCGCCCCGCTGACCGTGTTCGCGTCCCCGGCCACGTTGGGTCCGCCGGCCGCGAGGCTGACGTCCAGCCCGAGGTCCCGGAACAGGCCCCGGTCCTGCGCCAGGTAGGTGCCGCCGAACTGCACCGAGTGCGTCCAGGACAACTGGTAGGTCACCGCCGTGGCCGGCCCGTCGGTACCGGAGGCGGAACCACCGGAGGAGGAGGCCTCGTTGCCGCACCCCACCAGCCCGCCCACGGTCAGGGCGCCGAACCCGCCGAGGACCGTGCGCCGGGAGACATCCGAACGAACCATGGGAGACCTCCCGGATCGGGGCCGGACCCGCCATCCGGGCCGGGCCTGCGGGTATTCTGTGATGGACTTCACATCCTAGTGGGGCCGCGCGCGGGATGGGGGACGCCTGGACGCCGCCCGCGCACGCCGCGCCGGACGTCCCGTCCCACCGGAGCATCCCGGTGATACCGTCCCGGGGGCCCGTGGGCGGTACATTAGGGGGTAGTCTTCCCGGCGCCGCCCGCCTCGCTGCGGGCCCCGGACCCGAGGGAACCCCCTCCACATCGGTGTACCGCCCTGGTGCACTTCCCTGACGACGAAAGCGTGATCAGTTGCCCCGTTCCTCCCGTAAGTCCAAGTCCTCGTCCTCCCTGCCGTCCGGAGGGTTGCGGATCACCCCGCTGGGAGGCCTGGGTGAGATCGGCCGCAACATGACGGTCTTCGAGCACGAGGGCAAGCTGCTCGTGGTGGACTGTGGCGTCCTGTTCCCCGAGGAGCACCAGCCCGGAATCGACGTCATCCTCCCGGACTTCACCTCCATCCGGGACCGGCTGAAGGACATCGTCGGCATCGTGCTCACGCACGGCCACGAGGACCACATCGGCGGGGTGCCCTACCTGCTGAAGGAGCGCCCGGACATCCCGTTGATCGGTTCCGAGCTGACGCTGGCGTTCATCTCGGCCAAGCTCACCGAGCACCGGATCACGCCGAAGACGGTCCACGTGGAGGCCGAGGACAAGCACCAGGCGGGCCCCTTCGAACTCGAGTTCGTCGCGGTCAACCACTCCATCCCCGACAGCCTCGCCGTGGCGATCCGCACCAAGGCCGGCCTGGTCCTGCACACCGGTGACTTCAAGATGGACCAGTTCCCGCTGGACGACCGGATCACGGACCTGCGCCACTTCGCCCGCCTGGGCGAGGAGGGCGTGGACCTGTTCCTCACCGACTCCACGAACGCCGAGGTTCCGGGGTTCACCATCTCGGAGCGGGAACTGACCCCCGCGATCGAGCAGGTCTTCGCCACCGCGAAGAAGCGGATCATCGTCTCCAGCTTCGCCAGCCACGTGCACCGCATCCAGCAGGTCCTGGATGCCGCGCACGCCAGCGGGCGCAAGGTCGCGTTCGTGGGCCGGTCCATGGTGCGCAACATGGGCATCGCCAGCGACCTGGACTACCTCAAGATCCCGCGCGGGCTGCTCGTGGACTTCAAGAAGCTGCAGTCCATGCCCGATGACAAGATCGCGCTGGTCTGCACCGGGTCCCAGGGCGAGCCGATGGCGGCCCTGTCCCGGATGGCCACCGGCACCCACCAGATCAAGCTCGGCTCCGGGGACACCGTCCTGATGGCCAGCTCGATGGTGCCCGGCAACGAGAACGCGATCTACGGCATCATCAACAAGTTCACCGACCTCGGCGTCAAGGTCGTGCACAAGGGCAACGCCAAGGTGCACGTCTCCGGTCACGCCTCCGCTGGGGAACTGGTCTACTGCTACAACATCGTCCGGCCCACCCACGTCATGCCCGTCCACGGCGAGTCCTCGCACCTGCACGCCAATGCCGACCTGGCCGTGCGGACCGGCATCGCCCCCGAGCGCGTGCTCGTCGTCAAGGACGGCACCACCGTGGACCTGGTCAAGGGCCAGGCCCGGGTCTCGGGCCAGGTGGAGGCCGGACTGGTCTACGTGGACGGCCACACCGTCGGCAAGGTCACCGAGGAGACCCTGGTCGAGCGGCGGTTGCTGCAGGAGGGCGGCTCGGTGACCGTGGTCGCGATCGTCGACCCGGACACCAACACCCTGGCCGAGCCGCTGGAGTTCATGACCAAGGGCTTCATCCAGGACCCCCAGATCTTCGACACCGCGGCGAAGAAGGTCAAGGACGCCCTGGCCAAGCCCCACGTCGCCGGCATCGACGACCTGGACCAGATCGAGAAGCTGATCGTGGACACGGTGGGCCGCCACCTGGACCGCGCCTACCGGCGGGCCCCGCTGATCACCGCCGTCGTCATCGACGCCTGATCTCCCTCCCGGGGCGCTCCCGGGGCGCTCCCGGGGCGGCGCCGGGACGAGGAGATGATGCGGGCCGGCGGGCCCGGTGGTGGAATGCTGGAGTCCATGGGTTCCACGGGATCGGCCGGCGACTGGATGGAGCGGCACCAGGTGGTGCTGTACCTGTCCGCGCTGGGCGCGGGCGCCGTCGCCGGGCTCCTGGTCCCGGCCGTGGCCGGACCCGCCGGGCAGGCCATCACCCCGGTGCTGGGGCTGCTGCTCTACGCCACCTTCCTGGCCGTCCCGTTCCGCCGCCTGGGGCGTGCTGCGCGGGACGGGGGATTCCTCCTGGCCGTGCTGGTGCTGAACTTCGTGGTGGTGCCGGTGGTGGTGTTCGCCCTCTCCCGGCTGGTCGCCCACGACGACGTCCTGCTGCTCGGGGTGCTGTTCGTCCTGCTGACCCCGTGCGTGGACTACGTCATCGTCTTCACCGGCCTGGCCGGCGGCGCCCAGGACCGGCTGCTGGCCGCCACGCCGTGGCTGATGCTGGCGCAGATGCTCCTGCTGCCGGGGTACCTGTGGGTGATGGCCGGGCCGCGGTTCGCCCCCGGACTCGACGTCCGTCCGTTCCTGGAGGCCTTCGCGCTGCTCATCGTGGCGCCCCTCGGCGCGGCGTGGCTGACCCAGGCGGCGGCCGCCCGCTGGGCCTGGGGCCGCGCCGTGGACCGGGTTGTCTCGGCGGGGATGGTCCCGCTGATGATCTCCACGCTGGCCGTCGTGGTCGCCTCCCAGGCGCACGACGTCGGCCGGCACCTGGGCGGGCTGCTCGCCGTGGTGCCGGTGTACGTGCTCTTCGCGGCCGTGATGGTCACCCTCGGACTGGCGGCCGGTCGCGTCGCCGGGCTGGACACGCCCGGACGCCGGGCGCTCGTGTTCAGCGGGGTGACCCGGAACTCCCTCGTGGTGCTGCCGCTGGTGCTGGCCCTGCCGGCGTCGCTGGGCCCGGACTACCGGATGGCGCCGCTGGTGGTGGTCACCCAGACGCTCGTGGAACTGGTCATGATGGTGGTGCTGGGGCGGCTGGTGCCCCGGCTGGTCAGCGCGCGGGGTCGAAGTCCTCGGGATCCTTCTGCAGCCGGCCTTCCAACGCCTGGCTGAGGTCCTCGTCCTCCACCTCGTACATGGGGTCGACCTCGAGCTCGAGGGCCTCCAGGGCCTCCTCGTCGTCGTCCACGGACACGAACCGGACCCGGGCCTCCGTGATCGTCTCGGCCACGTCGTCCAGGCCGAGGTACTCGTACCCGGTGATCACCCGTTGGAGCGGGAACTCGTCGTCGTCCAGGTGCATCTCGATGGCGTTGACGAGTCCGCCGTTCTGCACCGCCCCGTGGAAGGTCAGGACATCGCGCAGGGCGATGTCACCGGGGGAGGTGGCCTCAGGCAGGGCGTCGAAGTCAAGGGCGCGGTTCCACACCGCCTCGGTAGTGCTCATGCCAGCAGAGTAGGCAGAACCGGGCGCCCTGTCAGTCCTCCGCCGTCCATGACGTGCATGTTTCGCGAGCTCCCCCCGGCCGGACGGGCCGAACGGCGCATGATCGGAGTGGCCGTCGTCCCGCGCGGTGGGCTTCACTGCCGCCATGAGAAAGCTCATCTCCAGCACGTTCGTCTCCCTCGACGGCGTCATGCAGGCTCCCGGAGGGCCCGACGAGGACCGCACGGGGGGCTTCACCCTCGGCGGGTGGACCGCCCCGCTGTTCGACGAGTCCATGGGCTCGTGGATGGACCGGACCTTCGCCACCCAGTTCGACCTGCTCCTGGGACGCAGGACCTATGAGATCTTCGCCGCCTACTGGCCCCATCACACGGACTCGCTCGTGGGGGAGGCGTTCAGCCGGGCACACAAGTACGTGGCCAGCCACCGACTGCACCACCCCGCCTGGGAACACACCACGGTCCTGTCCGGGAACGTCCCGGAACAGGTCGCCGCGCTGAAGGACCAGGACGGACCCGACCTGCTGCTGCAGGGCAGTGGCAACCTCATCCAGTCCCTGCTGACCGCCGGGCTGATCGACGAGTTCCGGGTCCTGGTCTTCCCCCTGCTGCTCGGTCCCGGCAAGCGGCTCTTCGCGGAGGGGACCATCCCGGCTGGTCTCCGCCTGACCGAGCACGAGGTCTCGCAGTCCGGGGTCGTGATGGCCACCTACGCACTGGCCGGGCCGGTCGCCACGGGCAGCTTCGCCGACGATGAACCCTCCCAGGACGAGCCGGGCCGGCGGAGCGGTCCCCAGGACTGAGGGACGAGGCGGTCTGCCCCCGGGTCTCCGGCCTCCGCCGCCGCGCGAGGATGACCCATTGACTCCCTCCGAGGACCCTGCTTACGCTCGCAGCATTCCAGGTCAGTTGCATTTCGTTAACTATTTCCCTGTCCCGACATGAAATGTGGAAAATGACTCCGACTTTGATGCGCCGGCTCGTGGCCGAGATGCTGGGCACGGCGGTACTGGTGATCTTCGGCGTCGGCACCGTGCTGGCGGCCCTGACGGCCGGCAACGGTGAACTCACGTATCCGGGGGTGGGGTTCATCTCCCTGGGATTCGCCATTGCCGTCGCAGTGGCCATCTACGCGTTCCTGGCCGTGTCCGGTGCCCACATCAATCCCGCCGTGACCTTCGCGCTGGCTGTGACCCGGCGCTTCCCCTGGGCCGAGCTGGTGCCCTACGTCCTCGCGCAGCTGATCGGGGCCGCGGTCGGGAGCCTGCTCCTGGTGGCCTCGTTCGGGACCCGGGCCGTGGACATGGGCAGCGGTGCGACGGCCCTGGGCACCGGTGTCTCGTACGGCCAGGGCATCGTGGCCGAGGTGCTGGGGACCTTCTTCCTGATGCTCGCGATCATGGCGGTGGCCGTCGACCGGAGGGCGCCCAAGGGCTGGGCGGGCCTGATCATCGGCCTGGCTGTCGCGGGCGCCATCCTGGTCATCGCCCCCCTGACCGGTGGTTCACTGAACCCGGCGCGGACCTTCGGACCGAACCTGGTGCAGACCCTCTTCGGCGGTGACGTCGAGTGGTCCCAGTACCCGTTGTACGTCATCGGTCCCTTCATCGGCAGCGCGGCCGCCGCGCTGGCCTACGACTTCATCGCCCGCCCCCGAGACGTCCCCGAGCCCGAGCCGCGCGCCGACGACCAGTCGATGGCGGAAGAGCGCGGCCAGAGACCCGAACCCACCGAATAAACAATCACCGGATCGCGATCACAGCGATTGTCCTCGGTCCGCATCACGCGGTCGGGGGACAGCCATCGAGAGGAAGAACCATGACGGGAAACCGTGTAGTCGTGTACAAGGGCCCAGGCGAGGTCGCCGTCGAGACGATCGACTACCCCAAGCTGGAACTGCCCTCCGAGGTCGCCGGCAAGATGGGCATCCAGCAGAAGGCACCCCATGCCGCCATCCTGAAACTGGTGGCCACGAACATCTGCGGAAGCGACCAGCACATGGTCCGTGGCCGCACCACCGCGCCGGTCGGCCAGTCGCTCGGTCATGAGATCACGGGCGAGGTCGTGGAGACCGGAGACGACGTGCTCTTCGTCAAGGAGGGTGACATCTGCTCGGTGCCCTTCAACATCGCGTGCGGCCGCTGTCAGATGTGCAATGAGGGCAAGACCGGTGTCTGCCTCAACGTGAATCCCGCCCGTCCCGGTGCGGCCTACGGTTACGTGGACATGGGCGGCTGGATCGGCGGCCAGGCGGAGTACGTGATGGTCCCCTACGCGGACTTCAACCTGCTCAAGTTCCCGGACCGGGACCAGGCCCTCGAGAAGATCCTCGACCTCACCATGCTCTCCGACATCTTCCCCACCGGGTATCACGGCGCATTCACCGCCGGCGTCACGACCGGTTCCACCGTCTACGTCGCGGGTGCCGGTCCGGTGGGCCTCGCCGCGGCCTTCTCGGCGCAGGTGCTGGGTGCCTCGGCGGTCATCGTGGGAGACATGAACGCCGACCGGCTGAAGCAGGCGGCCAGCTTCGGCTGCGAGACGATCGACCTGAGCCAGGAGGGCGCCCTGCCGGACCGTATCGAGCAGATCCTGGGCGTCCCCGTGGTCGACGCCGCGGTGGACGCGGTGGGATTCGAGGCCCGCGGTCACGGCGCCAACGCCGCCGAGGCACCCGCCACGGTCCTCAACGACATCATGTCGGTCACCCAGGTGGGCGGTGCCCTGGGTATCCCGGGCCTGTACGTCACCGGGGATCCGGGGGCTGTCGACGAGAACGCCAAGGTCGGCCAGATCGGTGTGCAGCTGGGCACGGGGTGGGCCAAGTCCCTCTCGTTCACCACGGGTCAGTGCCCGGTGAAGCGGTACAACCGGAAGCTGATGAAGCTGATCCTGGCCGACAAGGCCAATATCTCCAAGGCCGTCAACGCCACGACCATCAGCCTGGACGACGCTCCCCGGAGCT
Source organism: uncultured Citricoccus sp. (assembly GCF_937871995.1). Lineage (NCBI taxonomy): Bacteria > Bacillati > Actinomycetota > Actinomycetes > Micrococcales > Micrococcaceae > Citricoccus > uncultured Citricoccus sp. The sequence goes on from NZ_CALMQR010000108.1 coordinate 11,231, forward strand.
ACAAGGAGTTCGACCAGGGGGCGGCCAGGAAGTACGTGATCGATCCGCACGGGATGATCCCCGCCTAGGACCGCACGCCGCCCATGCGGTGGTGGGTCGCCGGGTGCCGGGCAGTCGCCCGGCACCCGGCGACCCGCACGACCGGGCGCGGACGACGGGATTCGGACGACGGGGGTGCGGAGGACGGGGGTGCGCAGGACCGCTCAGTTCCCGACCGGGTAGATCGAATCGACCAGCGTCCGGGCGATCGTCGTCGCCGGGTCCCGCCCATCCGGCGTGGGTGCGAGGTTCGCCCACACCACCAGGGTGATGTCGCGGTCCGGGTCGTGGCCCATGAAGGAGTTGTAGCCCGGCAGCTCTCCCGTGTGACCGTACAGTTCGCCGAACTTCGCGATCGCCAGTCCGTAGCGGGCCGACCCCGGCTGGTCCCCGCCCGTGGAGCGGGGACTCTCCATCCTCAGCCGCTGGAACTCCTCGTCGAGCAGTCGGCCATCGGTCAGGGCCTCGGCCCAGTCCGCCAGGTCGTGGGCCGTCGAGATCCCGCCGCCGGCGGCCCAGCCCCAGGAGGGGTTGTCGAACGTCCGGTCGACGGGGTCGAGGGCCCCCGACCGGGCCTGCTCCTGCATCCGTTCCGGTAGTGCGGGGGGCGTGCCCATCGTCAGGACGTTGGAGCCGAACATGTACCCGTGCGCGTAGGGCTCGGGGATCCGGTTCGACGACCGCGCCGGGAACAGGGTGTCCGCCAGGCCCAGCGGCGTGAAGAGCCGGTCGGCGAAGATCCTCTCCAGCGGCTCGCCCTCCAGCTGCTCGGCCACGAGTCCCAACAGGACCGTGTTGGTGTTCGAGTACTCCCAGCCCGCACCGGGGGCGAAACTGGGCGGGTGCTCCCACGAGATGGCCAGCAGGTCCTCGGGGTCCCAGGCCCGTTCGGGGTCCTCGTCCATCGCCTGGTTCAGGCCCCGGTCGAGCGTGTAGTTGTACAGTCCGCTGCGCATCGACAGCAACTGCTCGATCGTGATGTTCTCGCCGTTGGGCACGTCTGGCCGGTAGGCGGCGATGGGATCGTCGAGGTCCAGCACGCCCTCCTGCGCCAACTGCAGGATGACCGTCCCGGTCCAGGTCTTGGTGTTCGATCCCACCCGCAGATGATGGTCGGCTCGGGGCGGCAGCGTCTCGTCCGCGCTGACGGTGCCGTACGAGCCGAGGACCTCCCCCTCCGGGGTGCGCAGGAGCATGAACGCACCCGGGACCTCCAGCGCGGCGGCCGCGTCCTGGAAGGTGGACTGGAGCTCGCCGGCGTCCACGCCCGCCGTGTCCGAGGCTGCCGTCGGCCCGGGGGAGGGGGCGGAGCAGGCCGCGGTCAGGCCCAGGACAGAGGCCAGGGCCGTGACGGTCAGGACCGCGCGCTGTCGCCGGCGGCGTCCGGGCGGGAGGGGAACGGCGGGACGCGACATGGCGACTCCTCACGGCAGTGGCATCCTCGTCCGAAGCCTAGTGACGCACCCTGACGCCGGCCAAGACTCCATCGGTCCGCGCAGTGTCTCTCACTCCGGCGCCGCGTCCTCACCCGCCGCCGCCAGCGTGAAGATGCCGTAGCGCATCGCCCCGGTGCGGTAGGCCTGGATCAGGCGGGGCACGGTGACGGCGAAGACACGATGGCGTCCGCGCAGCGCGAGGCGGCGGGCGTCGCGATCCATGGCCAGGGCCTTCAGCAGTCGGCGGGCGCAGATCGTCCAGGTGCGTGCGACGCGCCGGCTGACGTCCTCGTAACCGGTGACCGTGAACCCTGCTGCCCGTGCCATGGCCTCGTACTCCTCGCGCGTGCCCATCGAGGGCAGTCGCCCTTCGCGGCAGACCGGCTCCAGCAGGTGGCGAACCGTCCACTCGCTCGCGGCGGGATCGGCGAGCCAGGCGCAGACGACGAGGCGGCCGCCGGGTGACAGCACCCGATGGGCCTCGGCGAAGAACCGGGGCTTGTCGGCCATGTGCTCGGTCGACTCGATGGCCCAGGCGGCGTCAGCCGATCCCTCGGGCAGCGCGTTGGCGAACCAGTCGCGGTGGTGGATCTCCACGCCGGGCGTGGGATGCGCGGCGGCGTGGCGGGCCTGTCCGGCGGACAGCGTGAAGCCGGTGACACGAACCCCGCGCCCGGCGGCCAGTTGCCTGGCGGTCGCCCCGTAGCCGCAACCGATGTCCACGCACGCCTCGCCGGGCCGGAGGCGCAGGCGATCCCCGACCGTCTCGACGAGGGCCTCGACGGCCTGGGCGGGCGTCTCGCGACCCGTCTCCCACAGCCCGTGATGGACGTGCTCACCCCACACCCGGCGATAGACCGGATCCAGTTCGTCATAGTGGCCGGCGACCGCCACGGCGTCCTGGGGGGTCTGGGGCACGATCACGCCGTCACGGTACACCGCCGCTCCCCGCGGGCAGAAGGTCTCGGCTGGCGGGCCGGAGCCGTGCGGGCCGGAGCCGCGGGTGCCGGCGTCGTGGATATTGTGCGGTCCGGCCGGTGGCGCCTAGGGTGACTCCACGATCGAGTCGCGACCGGCCTGCTTCGCCCCTCGTCCGGGGGCAGAAGGCGGATGTCCGGTGCCGCGAGTGGTGCAGACAACCCGTAGGGGGACACGGTGCAGGGTTCGCAACAGATTGTGGTCGGCGTCGACGGGTCCGAGGCCTCGCTGCAGGCCCTGCGGGAGGCCAGGACCCTGGCCGAGTCGCTGGGGTGCACGCTGAAGGCGGTCACGGCATGGGAGATGCCGGTCACGGCCGCCGAGTACCCCTACCGGCTCGAGTACAACTTCCAGGATGACGCCCGGGAGCAACTGGACGAGGCCCTGCGGACGGCGTTCGGTGACGACCGTCCCCGGGGCCTGGAGACCGAGGTGAGGCAGGGCCCGCCGGCCCGGGTTCTGCGGGACCTCGGCGAGGGGGCCCGGATGGTGGTGGTGGGCAGTCGGGGCCGCGGCGGATTCGCGGGCCTGTTGCTGGGCTCGGTGAGCTCTGCGGTGGCGGCCCATGCCACGTGCCCGGTGCTCATCACGCACCGCAGCAAGGACTGAGGGGAGCACCGGCGCGCGGGGAACGGCACCCCGGGAGCGGACCGGTACCGGGGAGCATCAGCCTCGCCTGCGGTGCCGGAACGTCTTGTGGAGCCCGTCCACGACCAGGAGAGCCGGGATGGCGGTGAGGGCGATCAGTGTTCCCACCGGTGGCGGGGGCGCGTGGCCCAGTGCGCCGGCCACCGGCGGGATGAAGAGAAAGCCCAGGAGCAGGACGCACTCGGCGGCCACGGCCCAGAGCAACAGGTGGTTTCCCGTCCAGTCCAGCCGCCAGGCGGGCCGGGTCGCACTGCGGCACCCGAACGCGTTGGCCATCTGCGCCAGCACCACGGTGGTGAAGGCCGCCCCGGAGGCGGCGGCCAGGAGGGCGGGTGCCGGCTCGGCCCCCCAGGTCCACCCGGCGGACCCGAGCACCACCAGGAACGCGAGCATCTGGATGAGGGCCTGGGTCGGCCCGAGCACCCCGAAGACCCGGACGAGCAGCGGCGCGTCCATCAGGTGGCGTCGTTCGGGCGGCTTGAGCAGGACCCGCTGCCCGGGCTTCTCCGCGCCCAGGGCCAGCGCCGGAAGCAGGTCGGTGCCGATGTCCAGGCACAGGATCTGCAGGACGCCCAGTGCCAGCGGCACGTTTCCCCCGGACAGGGCCCAGACGACGAAGGGGGTGAGCTCTGCGACGTTGTCCGTGAGGTGGTACGTCAGGAAGCGGCGGATATTGGTGTACGTGGCCCGGCCCTGTTCGACGGCGGTGATGATGGTGGCGAAGTCGTCGTCGAGCAGGACCAGGTCGGCGGCCTCCCGGGCGACGTCCGTTCCGGATGCACCCATGGCGACGCCGATGTCGGCCTCGTTGAGCGCCGGGCCGTCGTTGACCCCGTCTCCGGTCATCGCGACCACGTGTCCGCGGTGCTGGAGTGCGCGGGCGATGGCGAGTTTCTGTTCCGGTGAGACGCGGCTGACCACGATGCCGTCCCGGTCCAGGAGGACACCGAGCGCCCGCTCGTCCTGGGGCAGGTCCTTGCCCTCGACGACCACGGGGGTGTCCAGGCACAGGCCGGTCTGCCGGGCGATCGCGAGGGCGGTGACCGGGTGGTCCCCGGTGATCATGGCCACCTTGATGCCGGCCTGGCGGGCCTGGCGCAGTGCCGGGGGGACACTGTGCCGCGGCGGGTCCTGGAGGGCGATCAGGCCGACGAGGGTCAGGCCGTGCTCCAGCTCTGATGCGGTGGTGTCCGGCCCCGGGGCCTCCGTCCGGCCCAGGGGACGCCGGGCCACGGCCAGGACGCGCAGGCCGCGGGCGGCCATGCCGGACAGGACCCTCGAGGCCAGGCCCACCTGGTCACGGTCGAGGCACAGGGTCAACACGTTCTCCGGGGCGCCCTTGACCAGGAGGTCGCCCCCGACGACGACCGACTCCCGGCGCCGGTCCGGATCGAAGCCGAACCGCCGGGTGACGGAGGTGGCGTGCACGCCCTCCGGGCCGGCCAGGCGGTGCGCCAGGGCATCGAGTGCGGCCTCCATGGGGTCGCCGTCGGGCAGCCAGTCCTCCTCGTGCTGACGGATACGTCCCCGGGACGCCGCCCGGGCCGCCCACGCCGCATCGGTCGCGGCGGCACGGGCCGGTGGTGGTCCGTCCACCGTCGCCACGGGGTGATATCCCTCGCCGTCGATCGAGACGGTCCCGGCCGGGGTCCAGACCTCGACGACGTTCATCCTGTTCTGGGTCAGCGTCCCGGTCTTGTCCGTGCAGATGAACGTCGTCGATCCGAGCGTCTCCACCGCCTGCAGGTTCCGCACCAACGCGTTGCGGCCCGCCATCCGCTGGGCTCCCATGGCCAGGGACAGGGTCACCGTGGGCAGCAGTCCCTCGGGGATCATCGCCACCGCCACACCGATGGCGAAGAGGAACGCGTCCCTCAGCGGTGTTCCCGCCAGCAGCGAGACGACGCAGAAGGCGGCACCCAGGCCCAGGGCCACCGAGGAGAGCATGCGGACGATGCGGCGCAACTCGCGTTGTAGCGGCGTGGGTGGCGGAACCGCCTGGCCCGTCAGGGTGGTGATGGCCGCCAGCCGGGTCGCCGACCCTGTCGCGGTGGCCTCGGCCTCGGCGGACCCGTTGGCCAGGAACGTGCCCCCGAAGCCATCGCTTCCCGTGCCCTTGACCACGGGCATGCTCTCCCCGGAGAGCATGGACTCATCCACCGTGCAGCTGTCCGCCTCGACGAAGCGCACGTCGGCGGGCAACCGGTCACCGGCCGTGAGGATGATGATGTCACCGGGCACCACCTCGGAGGCGGGAATCGGCATGCGCCGGCCATCACGACGCACCGTGACCTGGGCGGGCAGGAGCTCCCGGAGCCGCGCGGCGGCCTGGGCTGCCCGTTCCTCCTGGGCGAAGGCGAACACGCCGTTGATCACCACCACGGCGATCACCGCGATCGACAGTTGCGGCATGCCCGCTATCCACGCCAGCCCGGCCGCGCCCCAGAGCAGGACGGCGAAGAAGTGGGTGAACTGGCCCGCGAACCGCCGCCACCCGGGCACCTGATGGATGCGGGGGAGCTCGTTGGGTCCCGACTGCCCCAGCCGCCGGGCAGCCTCTGCCGAGGTCAAGCCCGGAGGTGAGGCCTCACGGTCCGCGGTGTCCATGGGGGAGGGGCCTATCCGCGAGCCCTGCGCCCGGTGCACGGGCCGTGCGTTGAACGCTGCATCGTGATCACGTCAGCCCGGGGTCGTCCACCGTCGGTCCCCGCGGCCTCAGGCGTGCTCGGCGACGTAGGCGATCAGGGAGGCCACGGTGCCGACCCGTCCGTAGTCACCCTCCGGGACGTCCACGCCGGCGTGACGCGCCAGGTGCTCCACCAGGGCCAGGAAGTCCAGTGAGTCCAGCTCCAGGTCCTGACGGAGCCGGGAACGGTCGTCGAGGCCCTGGGTCTCGACGTCGGGGGCCACCTGCGTGATCGCCGCGTACACCGCCGCGCGTGCCTCGTGCTCGTTCATAGGTCCTCCGGTCTCTGCAGCATCTCGTCGACGAGGTCGAGGAAGCGCCCTCCGCGCAGGCCGTCGCTGACGCGGTGGTCGGCCGAGAGGGTGGCGGTGACGGACTGGCGCACCGCGAGCATGCCGTCCTGGGCCCAGGGCCTCTCCCGGACGCGGCCGAAGCCGACGAGCGCCACCTGCGGGGGGTAGATCACCCCGTACACGGTGTCGACGCCGAGGTCGCCCAGTGCGGTGACGGTGAGGGTCGGGTCCGCGATCTCCGCTCGGCGCAGGCGTCCGGCGCGGGCCCGGGTGACGACGTCACGCAGTCGTTCCATCAGCTGGTCCACGGTCAACGTGTCCGCGTCGTGGATCGCCGGGGCGACCAACCCGCCCTCCCGCAGCGCGACGGCGACCCCCAGGTGTACGGCCTGACTGGGGCGGAACCGCGCCTCCGTGTAGAAACCGTTGACCTCCGGCACCTGACGGGCGGCCAGGGCGCAGGCCTTGAGCAACAGTGCCGCCGGGACCAGCCGGGCCGAGACGGGCCGCTGCGCGTTGACCGCGCGCATCCATGCCACGGCGGCCTGCAGGTCGACGGTGGTCCCCAGGTAGTAGTGGGGGATGGTCTTCTTCGAGCGGGACATCAGCGCCCCGATCCTGCGGCGCAGCCCGGTCGCGCGCTGCCCCGTGTCAGGGGGTGCCGGTGCCGGCGCAGTCGCCGGTCCCGGGCCGCGTGGTGCCCCGGGGTGACTCTCGACGTCCGCGGGGGCGTTCCCCCTGACCGCGCGGAGGACGTCCTCTCCCGTGACGGCTCCTCGCGGGCCGGTGCCCGCCACGGTGGTCTGGTCGACGCCGAGCTCACCGGCCAGCCGGCGCGCTCGCGGTGAGATGCGGACCGGCCGGACGGAGCCGGATCTTCAGCTCGGCGACGGTCGCCATCGATCACCCCATGTAGCTCGAGCGCAGACTGCGCCGGCGCAGCAGCTGCCGCACCGGCCGGACGGAGCCGGCGTCGGGCCGCTGCCGGGCCGCGGCGCGCTCCACGTCCGTCCGGGTGATGTGACCGCCCCTGCCGGTGCCGGTGATCCGGGTCAGGTCCAGGCCCAGGCCGCGGGCCAGGCGGCGGACCGGTGGTGTGGCCGACGGCGCTCCCGACCCCGGTGGTGGGCTCGTGTGCTCCCGTTCGACACCCGCCTCCGCCGGGGCGGCGGGTGTGCCGGCCGGAGCAGTCACCGGAGGGGCGGTGACGGTGGCCGGCGTGGGCGTGATGCGCGCCATCGGCGCGCCGACGGCGAGCGTCTCACCGGGTGCGGCGAGCAACTCGGCGATGACGCCGTCCTCGAAGGACTCCACCTCCATCACGGTCTTCTCGGTGTCCACGGTGGCCATCACGTCACCCCGGTGGACGTAGTCACCCGGTGTGACCAGCCATTCCACCAGCTTGCCCCGCTCCATGTCCGCCCCCAGCGAGGGCATCCGGAACTCACCCACCGCCGCCCACCGCCTCGCGGGCCGCGGCCACGACCCGCTCCGCGCTGGGCAGGGCGGCCAGCTCGAGGTCACGGGCGTAGGGAATGGGGACCTCGGCGCTGCAGACCCGCGCCACCGGGGCGTCGAGCTCGTAGAAGGCCGACTCGGTGATCCTGGCGCTGATCTCCGCGGAGAGACTGCCGCTGCGCCAGCCCTCGTCCACCACGACGGCCCGGTGGGTCTTGACCACGGTGGCCAGGATCGCCGCGTCGTCCAGGGGGCGCAGCGTCCTCAAATCCAGGACCTCGGCCTCGATACCCTCGGCGGCCAGTCGATCGGCGGCCTCCAGGGTCAGCGGCAACGTGCCGCCGTAGGTGATCAGCGAGACGTCACCGCCCTCACGCCGGACCGCGGCCGCATGGATGTCGACGGGGCCGGCGTCCTCGGCGAGCTCCCCGGACAGGTTGTACAGCGAACCGTGCTCGAAGATCAGGACGGGGTCCGGGTCCTCCAGGGCCGTCCACAGCATCCCCCGGGCGTCCTCCACGGTGGCCGGGGTGAGGATGCGCAGGCCCGGCACGTGGGCGAACCAGCCCTCCAGGCTGTGGGAGTGCTGGGCCCCCAGCTGGCGTCCGGCCCCGGTCGTCATGCGGATCACCAGGGGAACGTTGAACTGCCCACCGGACATGTGCAGCAGGGTCGCGGCGTTGTTCACGATCTGGTCCAGGGCCAGCAGGCTGAAGTTGACCGTCATGATCTCCACGATCGGCCGCATCCCGTTCAGCGCGGCCCCGATGCCGGCCCCCACGAAGGCGGACTCCGACAGGGGGGTGTCACGGACCCGTTCGGGACCGAACTCCTCGAACAGTCCGAGGCTGACCGCGAAGCAGCCGCCGTAGGCCCCGACGTCCTCACCCATCAGGAAGACCCGGTCATCCTGCAGCAGCGCCTCGCGGATGGCGGTGCGCATGGCCTCGCGGTAGGTCGTCTCCATGTCCTCACCGCTCGCTGTAGACGAAGCGTTGCAGGTCGTCCAGGGGCTCGGGGGCCCCCGCCTCGGCGAACCGCACGGCCGCCTCCATCTCCGCGGCCACCTCGCGGTCCAGCGCGTTCCAGTCGTCCTCGGAGAACCGGTCCGTCGCCTCCAGGGAGCGGCGGAGTGACAGGATGGGATCCCGTTCGGTCCAGCGGGCGACCTCCGCCTTGTCCCGGTAGCGTTCGGGGTCGAACATCGAGTGGGCCCGGAACCGGTAGGTGCGCAGTTCCAGGAAGTGCGGGCCGCCGCCGGCCCGCACAGCGTCCACGGCCCGACGGGCCGATTCCTCGACCGCGAGCGCGTCCATGCCGTCGACGCTCCAGGCCGGGAGCTCATAGGCCGCGGCCTTGAGGGCCAGGTCCGTCTGGGACTGGGACCGGGCCAGCGCCGTGCCCATGGCGTAGAGGTTGTTCTCGCAGCAGAAGAGCACGGGCAGCCGCGACAGCGCGGCCAGGTTCAGGCTCTCGTGGAACTCGCCCTCGGCGGCCGCGCCCTCGCCGAAGAAGCATGCCGTCACCCGGGCCCGTCCGGCCATCCTCTCCGCCAGGGCCATGCCGACCGCCAGGGGCAACCCCCCGGCGACGATCGCATTGCCGCCGTAGAAGTGCGTGGCCGCGTCGAACAGGTGCATGGAACCACCCCGTCCGCGGCAACAGCCCTGCACGTGGCCGTACATCTCGGCCAGGATCGCTCCGGCCGGGACGCCGCGCAGCAGCGCGTGTCCGTGTTCACGGTAGGTGGCCACCACGGCGTCCTCGGGGCCGAGCGCGGACATGATGCCCGCCGCCACGGCCTCCTCGCCGATATAGACGTGGAGGAACCCCCGGATCCTCGCCGCGCTGTAGAGCTCGACGCACTGTTCCTCGAGACGGCGGACCCGCAGCATCTGGCGCAGCAGGTGTCCAGCGGCCTCGGGGACGCCCGGCGACCCGGTGGGTGGCGTGCGGTGGGTCATCCCTGTACCTCCACGGTCGATACGTCGCCCTCTGGCAGGCCCAGTTCGCGGGCCCTGAGCAGCCGGCGCAGGATCTTGCCGCTGCGGGTCCGGGGGAGCGAGGGCGTGAAGTCCAGGAGTCGCGGTGCCACGGCGGGGCCCAGCCGCCGGCGGGCGAAGCCGATGATGTCCCTGCGCAGGTCATCGCTGGGGTCGTGGCCCGGACGCAGCTCGACGAAGGCCTTCACCACCTCACCGGCGACCGCGTCCGGCAGGCCGATGACCCCGGCCTGGGCCACGGCGTCGTGTTCCATCAGCAGGCTCTCGACCTCGAAGGGGCCGATCAGGTGACCGGAGGACTTGATCACGTCATCACCGCGGCCCACGAACCAGTAGTAACCGTCGGCGTCACGGCGGGCCAGGTCGCCGGTGAGGTACCACCCGGCCACGAAACACCTGCGGTACCGCTCCTCCTCGCCCAGGTACCCGCGGAACATGGACGGCCACCCCGGTCGCAACGCCAGTTCGCCCACGGTGTCCGCGTCGTTGACCAGGGTGGCCCGGCCACCGCGCAGCACCGGCTCACCGTGCTCGTCCCGCGCGATGAGGGCCGCCTCGACACCGGGCAGGGGCCGTCCCATGGAGCCGGGACGGATGGGCAGGGCCGGCAGGTTGGCGATCATGATGCCCCCTGTCTCGGTCTGCCACCAGTTGTCGTGGACGGGATGACCGAGGACCTGCCGGCCCCAGACGACCACTTCCGGGTTCAGCGGTTCCCCGACGCTGGCCACGAACCGCAGCGCGGACAGGTCCTGGCCGCGGGCGGCCTCGTCGCCGGCCTTCATGAGCATCCGCAGCGCTGTCGGGGACGTGTACCAGACCGTGACCCGGTGCTCCGCCAGGATCCGGTACCAGCGCAGCGGATCCATCTCCTCCTCGTCCACGACGGTGGTGATGCCGTGGACCAGCGGGGCGATGATGCCGTAGGACATGCCCGTGACCCACCCCGGGTCCGCGGTGCACCAGTAGACGTCCTCCGGGTGCAGGTCCAGGGCGAAACGCCCCGTGGCGTGGTGTGCGACCACCGCCTCGTGGACATGGACGGCCCCCTTGGGCCTGCCGGTGGTGCCGCTGGTGAAGTGCAGCAGGGCCATGTCCTCCGCCCGCGTCCTGGCGGTGCTCCCATAGGGTGGCGCCCGGTGCATGAGGTCCTGCAGGTCCAGGGTGCCCGGTTCCGCGTGGCCGTCGGCGTCCACGAGCAGGACGTGCCGGAGTCCGGGCAGCGCCGCGCGGACCGGGGCGACCTTCTTGCGGTACAGGGCGAGGGTGGTCACCAGCACGCGGGCGTCGCCGAGCTCCAGGCGCATCCGCACCGGTTCCGGGCCGAACGCGGAGAACAGCGGGCAGAAGACACCGGCGTGCTTCAGCGTCCCCAGCACGGACGCGTACAGTTCCGGTCGGCGCCCCATCAGGGAGAACACCCGTTCCCCGGCGCCGACGCCCAGGCCCCGGAGCACACTGGCGAAGCGATCCACGACCTCGGCCAGGGCGCTGTAGGTCAGCGACCGGACGTCGCCGTCCGGACCGACGAACCGCAACGCCTCGTGGCCGGCACGCGCACCCGCCGCATGACGCTCGACGGCCTCGTAGGCGATGTTCAGGCCTCCACCCGGCACGCCGGACAACTGCTGGCGGGCCTGCTGCCAGCTGAAGCCGGCGCAGGCCGCGTCATAGTCCTCGAGGTTGGGCCGCACGGTCCAGGACAGGGGGTCCTTGGGGATCTCCTGCCATCGCGTGACCGGCCCGGGTGGTGCAACCATGGTCTGGACGGCTTTCCGAAGCAGAACGGGAACTGGCAGACGGTGGGACTGTCCTGGTCCATAGGGTGGGGGCTGGGATGCGCCGCGTCAAGGTTCCGCGTCGACCCGTCAGGATCGGTCCCCGGTGGTGTCCGCGGGCGGTGCCGGTGGTCTCGGCGCCAGGGGGATGACCGTGCGGAACTTCCCGCCGGGACCCTGCTCGGGCGGCTCGGTGTCCTGCTCCACCGTCACGTCCGGCAGGCCCAGGTCGGTCAGCAGCCCGGTGAGCCCGGCCAGCGCCGACGCCCAGGCCTGGACGGGATCGGCACCGGGGGCCGGCAGCAGGCGCAGCGACAGGCTGGTGGGAGTGGTCCGGAGCACCTGGAACAGTTCCACCCCGGGGATGCGGTCGATGACGGTGCCCAGGGCCAGCGGCGGCACCGCGATCACGTCCTCGCCGCTCGCCGTGCGGAAGGTCAGGACATCCGAGGCCCGCCCCTGGACGCGTATCGCCGGGGACGGATTGCCGCAACGGCAGCGGTCCGGACTCACCAGCAACCGGTCGCCGACGTCGTAGCGGATGACCGGTTGGACCCGGTTGGCGAGGTTGGTCATCAGCACCGTGTGCGAGACGACTCCCGGCGGCACCGGGCGGTGCTCGGCGTCCACCGGCTCGACGATCACCCAGTCCTCCAGCAGGTGCAACCAGCCCTCCGCGCAACCGGACGCGGCGTAACCGGACTCCGTGCACCCGTAGACCTCCCGCACCGGCGCGCCGAAGGCCCGCCCGATCCGGATCCGTTCCTCGGACGTCAGGCCCTCGGCGGTGCTGAGCACGAGCACCGGACTCACCCGCAACCGCCCCGCCTCCTGCTCGGTGGCCAGCAGGCGTAGCATGCTCGCATAGCCCCCCAGCAGGAGCGGGCCGAACCCGTTGAGCTCGGCCACCACCTCGGGCAGGGGACGGTGGATGGACAGTATCCTCAGTCCCCGGTGGCGTCGCGGTCTCTCCCGCTGCTCGCGGGTGCTGGCTGCCACGGACAGGAAGTGCCCGCCGGTGGCGACGACCCCCGCGAACCGCCCTCCGTGGACCATCAGTGCCAGCACCTGGCGCGCCGACAGCCAGTCCTGGGTCAGTTGGGCCATCAGTCCGGAGGTCGCGGCCCAGTAGCGGTCGTCCAGCACGAACATCCCCCGGGTGCCGGTGGTGCCGGCCGTGGTAGCCACGAGGTACTGGCCGAGGAATCGCTCCCCGATCCGGGCCGGGTCCGCCACGAAGGCCTCCACCGCCTCTCGGGTGACCGCCGGGTCCGTGGCGACCTCGTCGAAGTTGCGCATCAGCGCGGTCTTGTCCGACACCGGCAACCGGGTGACCTCCTCAAGGGGGTCCGGTAGGCCCCGGTAGAGCCGCCGATAGTAGGTGGAGTGCTGCCGGGCATAGGCCACCAGTTCGGCCAGCCGCTCCCGCTGGCGGGCATGCAGCGCCTCGGTCCCCTGCCGATGTGCCCGGCGGGCGTCCCACCAGACCCGCAGCGTGTCGCCGCGCCGGCCACGCAGCACCCGAGTCCCCGGCGTTCCCATGAGGCCACTGTAGGAAACGTCGTGCTCGCCGGGACAGGTTCGGGGCACCCCGGGTGCCCGGTCCTCGACGCCGGCTGCCCGGCACCTCGTCCGCCGGCTCTGGTCCGGCCCGCGGCAGGCTGGGATGATGGCGCCATGGGCACGCCTCGACCGGCCCCGGAGGACCGGCCCGCGGACCGGGAACCGGCCCGCCTCGATC